>JBDHXS010000330.1:0-7561 GCA_039810845.1 Runella sp.
GACGAACAAAAACATCGTGAACAGGAATACGGTTGTCAACACAACGATGGTGTCCTGTACGAGTCGCTTGCGGGTGGTCCAGGACACCTTGTTCATTTCGGCTTCGGTTGCGATGAGGAAGCCCTACGGATTACCTTAAATATGCCCAAATGGACTCCAGGCAAACAAAACGGGAAAGCGGTGGCGGTACAGTATAACTTGCCGATTTCATTTGTATTGGAGAAACAAGCTACTACATCATCCAAGGGCGACAAAACTCCCGAATTCCCAGGTGGAACTCCTGCCCTGAATCAATATTTTTCCACAAATATGCAATACCCTACAGCTGCCACGAGAGCGCATGTGTCAGGAATTGTCTTGGTCAGTTTTACGGTTACTAAAGATGGGGCTATCAAAGACATCGTAATCGACAAAGGGCTTGGTTTTGGGTGTGATGCCGAAGCTATAAAATTAATTTCAAAAATGCCCACTTGGAATCCAGCTTTAAAAGATGGTCAACCAGTAGATGCAAAATGTAGCTTGCCTGTTTCGTTTGTACTGGAGAATAAAACGGAAAGAAAGACGGAAACGGTTTTTGGCATTGGAGGCATGAACGACACAAAAGTAGAAATGAGGGTGGGAGATAAGACAGAAAACGCAATTCTCAACGGAGGGATAAAAATTCATGACCCCAAAGGAATCTTGACTTCAAACCCTCTATACATTTTAGACGGAAAGGAAATAACTAAAGAACAATTGGAGACAGCCATTACTCCCGAAGAAATTGACAACATCAGTGTTTTAAAAAACGAGTCAGCTACGGCTATACATGGAGAGAAAGGAAAATATGGGGTGGTTGTGATTACATCTAAAAAGGCTGCTCAAGTCGGTAAAGTTAGGAAATCAATAGTTGAAAAACTTATGCTTGAGAATGCACTATGGCTCTTGGATGGAAAAGAAGTTGACAAAGAACAAGCTAAACTGAATCCTGGAACATATAGGAATGTAAGAATACTAAAAGGCGAAGAAGCCATAAAAAAATACGGAGAAAAAGGAAAAAATGGAGTTATTGAGATAACAAGCAAGAAAAACTAATCCACACAGCCAATAAGTACAGGAGCGAAGGTAGTAGCCTTCGCTTTTTTGTTGTTATTTTGCGACGACAAATAAGTGAAAAATGATTGAAACCCGTGCTTATGCCCGTGCAGGGCTTTTAGGAAACCCTTCTGATGGTTATTTTGGTAAAACCATTTCGATTTCAGTGCGTAATTTTGGTGCCTCCGTTACCCTTCATGAATCACCCGAATTGCATATTGAGCCGCAAGTTCAAGACTCCAACGTATTCAAAAATATTTTTCACCTACGCGATACCATCAGCACCATCGGATACCATGGGGGTATTCCGCTGGTGAAAGCTTCCATCAAAAAATTTGTGGAGTACTGCGAAAAAGAAGGTATTAAACTTAGTAATCAAAATTTTACCATCCGCTACCGTACTACCATTCCTCGCCAAGTAGGGCTGGCTGGGTCGAGTGCTATTGTGGTAGCTACCTTACGGGCATTGATGCAATTTTATAAGGTAGAAATTCCTCAACCTGTTCTGCCTACATTGGCATTGAAAGCCGAAGTGGAAGAATTGGGTATCACGGCGGGACTGCAAGACCGCGTGATTCAGTGTTATGAAGGTTGTGTGTATATGGATTTTACGAGAGAACTCGTTGAAAAACAAGGATATGGGTTCTACGAATCCATTGACCCGCGCTTGTTGCCGAAATTATACATTGCTTATAAAACAGATCTTAGCAAAGTATCGGGCAAAGTCCTGAATACCATCCGAGAACGTTGGGAACAAGGTGACCCACATGTAGTCGGTACGTTGCAAAACATAGCGGGTGTGGCAGGCGAAGGGCGCGATGTGATTAAAAATCAAGATTTTGAACGTTTGGGAGAGTTAGTCAACCAAAACTTTAATTACCGGTCTCAAATCATGACCATCACGGAGCGTAATCAAGCCATGATTGATACGGCGCGTGCTTGTGGAGCATCAGCTTCATTTACTGGGTCAGGAGGTTCTATCATCGGAATTTACCGCGATGAAGAAATGCTTAATCGGCTTTTTGTTGAACTCAAAAAACAAAACGCCCGTGTTATCAAACCTTTTATCGTTTAATGTGTTAAACCCTAATAGAATCATTTAATCAGTGCGGTCTGCCGCTGCGGTTCTATTAAGAAGATGATAAATCGTACGCGTATTTTTGATGATGCTTTGTTGAATCCTTTTCGCCAAATGGACGATGTAGCGGCTGATACTGTTGTGGAACACATAGCAGCGCAGCAGGGAAGAGAAGGACTCACCAATTTAATGCGGTATTTGGCCGATTTTCAAAATTTGTCCGTTACCGAACAGCTTCCCGAAGTACAATTTTTTTTTCAGAAACACAGTCATTTACCAGCCTTCGCGAACCCATTACAGATGAAAAATGCGATGGC
Organism: Runella sp.; assembly: GCA_039810845.1. GTDB lineage: Bacteria > Bacteroidota > Bacteroidia > Cytophagales > Spirosomataceae > Runella. The sequence goes on from JBDHXS010000330.1 coordinate 2,470, forward strand.
TTTCTTTTGGAGAAATGACCAGCAAATTGCATTGCTATTGGGCTGCTACTCATTACCCTACTGTTACGCCGCTGCCGATGGTGCCCAAGTGCTTTGGATTTCTGAACGTATCAAAAACGATACCTACAAACGTTTGGAAGAGACAGGTGAGTTTGTTTTTGGGATTATGCAAGAACGAGATTGGCACAATGGCCGAAACCTTCTCAAAATCTTGAAAATTCGATTGATGCACGCTGTCATACGCTATTTTACGCGCCATGCTACGCAATGGGACAATGATTGGGGTTTACCGATTAACCAAGAAGACATGGCGGGTACCAATTTGGCATTCTCTTATATTGTGATTCGTGGCTTACGAAAACTGGGGATTTCTACAAGTGAGATGGAAGAAGTGGCTTATTTGCATTTTTGGCGAGTTGTGGGAGCTATATTGGGCGTAGAAGAAATACTTTTGCCACAAAATTTACGCGAGGCCTTTCATCTTGATCGTGCTATTTTTCGCCGACAGTTTAAAACCTCAGAAGCAGGGGTGGGGCTTACCCACGCACTTATCAAAGTGTTGCAACAACAAGCCTCTGAATCCGCTCTTCGCAACTTTCCTGTGGCGCAAATGCGCTTTTTGTTGGGGAATGATGTTGCCGATTTATTGGCGATTCCCCAAGTGCCTTTAGAAGAGCAGATTATTAAGTTTACTACACAAGTTCCGCTTTTTAAAAAACTATTTCGGCCCTCTAAAATTACCTCTCCTGTGTTGGAAAAGTATAAAAGATAGCATAGGCAATAGAAACGATGTAAAATTTATGTCGTTTATGTTGCAAAAAATAGTTGCTTTCTCTTAATATTGTGCTTTTCTATCCTAACCGCTCAAACATGAGAAAAACTCTACTGCCTTTTGTGGGCTTTATGCTATCGTTTTGTATTTCTTACGCCCAGAATACCTACGAAACTTACTTTCAAGAGGGGCTTGCTAAACAAAATAAAGGAGATTTAGCAGGGGCCATGTTGGCTTATACTTCTGCTATTCAAGCCAATATAGACCATGCGCCTAGCTATTATCAACGTGGTTTGTTGAAAGTAGCTCTAAAAGATTATCGCGGAGCTATGCGCGATTATGATGAAGCCATTGGCATTACAGCCAAAGACCCAAAAGCATTCTTGTATCGGGGCATGTGCCGGGTGATTCAAGAGGATTTAGGAGGCGCGCTACGTGATTTTAACTCGTCGATTGAACTGAACCCTAACGAAGCAAAAGCGTTGCTCCAACGTGGCCAAATTTGGTTTAGAATGGAAGACCAACGCCGTGCCATGCAGGATTTTGACCGTGGACTGGCTTTAGATCCAAGTAATGCGCTTTCATGGTATAGTAGGGGACAGTGTAAAGTAGCCTTGGGCGATTTGAAGGGTAGTGTAGTTGACTTTACGAAAGCTATTGAATTGGGACACAATGCTGCTTTTGCGGGCAGAGGAAATGCTCGTACCAGATTGAATGATTTCAATGGAGCGATTACGGATTTAAGTAAGGCCATTCAGCTTAACCCTAATGACTCCGAATCGTTTTATTATCGTGGATTGGCACGTAGTAAAATGAATAAATTTGCTGATGCGATGATTGATTACAATGAGGCGATTCGGATTAACCCACAAAATTACATGGCCTATTACGGTCGCGGAGTGTGTAAAACTAAATTGGGAAATGCCCGCGAGGCTGTGGCTGATTACAATATGGCCATTGAAATCAACGGGGCATCAGCCAATACGTTGCCTTATTACAATGACTTGATTACCGAAAATACAATTAAGTTATTAGACGTAATCATTCAAAAATATACTCAACCTAAAGATTTATCGCCAGGACGCCCCGAAGTATATCTGTCGCGTGGGATTGCAAAAAACACCATTGGTGATGGAAAATCTGCTATTTCGGATTTAGACAAAGCCATTGAGATTGAGCCTACCAATTCAGATAGTTATTTTATTCGTGCCGTTGTTAAATCTTCTTTAGGTGACCAAAAAGGAGCTTTGGTAGATTGTAGTAGTGCCATTAAGTTAGCGCCTCGTCACGCAGAAGCTTTTTTCTTACGCGGGGTGATAAAATATTCACTTTTGGATAAGAATGAGGCATGTTATGATTTTAGCAAAGCAGGGGAATATGGCTATGCTGAAGCTTATAACGTCATTAGTCAGACCTGTGGCAAATAGAATAGCCGCCGTAATGCCGCCCTTGCAAACATTGAGGAGGAGATAATAAAAAACGAGGCTGCCCTTTTCGGGCAGCCTCGTTTTTTATTACTCAGCTCCGCGCTCTGCCATCACTTCGGCGAGGGGGCGAAAACCCGCAGGAACTTGTTGCGCTTCGTCTTCGGGTGAATAAGGATACACTTCCAAAATAGGCGTCAGGTTCACGTCCGTGATTTCGTAGGGAATCAACATCGTCGCCAAACTCTTTTCAATGCGTTCGATGGCTTGTTTGGGGTTATCGCCATTGACAAGCATGTAGCTGATGATTTTTTTCTCCTTCACCGAGCCGCTGCTATCGTCGATAGAGACGTAAAATGTTTTGCACTTAAACCATTTTTCCCCCCGGGAGGCCGTACCCCCCTCATCCTCAAAATGAAATACATCCGAAAGTTTCATTTTGGTAAGGCTACTTATCTGAAAGTCAGGCGTGTTGTCGGCGACAATGCGGTAAATTCGTGCTTCGGCGTCAGTATATGAAACCGCGTCCACAAGGTAGGCTTCCGAAATCGTCTTGAGTGCGCCGTTTTCTTGTTCTTGTTGGTATTTGATTTTTCCTAAGTACCAGCTTGGCATATTTTACAGTTTAAAGTTTCCAAATTTGGGGCGTAAAGATAACAGAAATTCTACTTGAGGTCTTTTAAAATCTCTTCGATGGCGCGGTCGAGTTGGGGGTCTTTGTCGGTGAGGCGGTCGGTGAACGTTTGCTTGATGTAAATGTCAGGCGTGACACCTTCTTGCTCAATGTTTTTGCCATCAAGCGTATAGCATCCCCACGAAGGCAAACGATAAAACGAGCCATCGACGAGCCCTTTGCCCGACGTAAAAATAATCCAACGATAGGTTTCGGTACCAATGATTTTACCCAACTTGAGGGCTTTGAAACCCGTAGCGGTCATTTCGGCGTCCGAAAGCGATTGTTCGTTGATAAGCAATACAATGGGCTTGGCCGCTACCCCAAAATTGGGCTGAGGCGTGGGTTTTCCTTCGCGGTATTTCCACTGCAAATAAGGCTTTTGCGACAAGAAATTAAGCACCAAGTCGTGAACGTTTCCGCCTGTGTTGTAGCGTAAATCCAGGATTAAAGCATCTTTTTTGTACCAATCGCGGGTCATGTCGTGGACAAAACGGTCGTATTCGCCCATGCCCATGTCTTTCATGTGTACGTAGGCAATCCGTTTTTTACTTTTTTCATCCACGTAATTTTGGTTCCAATCCATCCATTCATCGTAGAAATTGCCCGACAAAGAGCCTCGTGGATGCACCCTCACCGTGTAGCTAGAATCGACGTTACTGCGAAGGAACGTCAGCGTAATTTCGGTATCAGACGAAGGTTTGGTAAAATACACATCGCGGTTTTGGAGCGAATCGACGGCTTCACCGTTGACGTGCGTGAGGATGTCGCCTTTGCCAATTTTCTTACCGTGTTTGTCGGCGGCACTACGTTTTAGAATGCGGTCAACGACAAACGGACGTTGGTTGTCGAAAAGAATGCCCGTTTCCATGGTGCGAGATTTGTAGAAAACTTCTTCCTCTTTGCCGTTGCTGTAAAAGCCTAAATGAGAGGCGTTTAGCTCGCCTAACATGTCGTTGAACAACGTCCGAAAATCGTCGCGTTGGTTGAGATATGGCAAGTACTTGGCGTAACGGTCGCGCAGGGCTTTCCAATCGGCACCGTGGAAAGTTTCGTTGTAGAAGTTTTCTTCCACACCAGCCCACGCTTCGTAATACATTTGGCGAAACTCCTCTTCCAAATTGCGACGGAAGGTAAAGTCAATCGAAATGTCCTCAGCTTTGCCTGATTCTGGGGTAAATTTTTTGAGTTTACCGTTGATGAGCAAATACGATTTATCGCCTACTTGTGCCCAATCGTACCCGCGAACGCCATCCTCCACTTTTTCGGTTTTTGGGGCTTTGAACGGTTCGTACGTCGTTCGCCAAAGCTTATTTTCGCCTTCGCTGTGGTCAGAAACGTAAATGACGTAGGTTTTGTCGTCTTTTTGAAAAACAGCAGGAGAACCTTGTTGGCCAAAAGATGGCCCTACTTGCTCCATGCGTTCCCAAATGTCGGCTAGGTCAATTTCAATGGGTTTGATTTCTTTCTTGGTCTCTTTTTTAGGTGCAGCTGGTACTGTCTTTTTCTTGCTCGATTTTTCGGGCGTTTTGGCGGCCGTAGCGGTCGAATCTTTTTTGGTTACTTTAAACAAATCTTCCCATTTGTCGGAGCGGAATGGCTCTTCAATTTTGGTGAGTGCCAAGCGGTAAACTTTCAGATTGCGCGGGCCAAACGGATAACCTGGGTTAATACGGTCGGACTCAAAATAAATGTACTTACTATCGGGCGACCACACAGGTGCTGACTCCGAAATACCCGTGTTGGTGAGGTTAATGGTCTCGTTTTTGGTGAGGTGATGAAGAAAAATGTCTTTTTCAAAATCGCGGTAAGCCGTAAACATCACGTATTCACCATTGGGTGAGAAGTAAGCATTGTCGTTGTAAAAACCCCAAAGTTCATCTTTCACAATCGTCTTGCTTTCAAAGGTTTTGAGGTCGAGTAGGCGAACTTCGTTGCGTCCGCTCAAATACACCCCCGAGCTGCGGTCTTTGTTGAAAATAAGTTGGCGGTTGTTTTGCGTGTCCGTTGTAAGTTGTTTGAGCGTTCCTTTGCCGTCGGCTTTGAGGGTAAACCAGTTTTGGTAGCCACCCACGGTTTGTCCCACCAATAGCGTCAAAGTATCGGCCAACCACTTTACTTCCTGAACGCGCTCGTTAGGAGTGGTTTTGAGTTGTTTGATATACTTGCCTTCAATCTCTGACACAAACAATTCACCTCGAGCCACAAACGCCAATTTTTTGT
>JBDHXS010000331.1:0-7528 GCA_039810845.1 Runella sp.
CCTACCCCTCAACTTCAAAAATAAGGGAGGAACTGTGTTTATCTCTTGAAAAATGGGAGACAAACACAGCTGCATTTATTTTATAGCTTCATACTCAATGCAATACGCTTTCGAGCCAAATCTACCTCTACTACTTTAACGGTGACGTGCTGTTGGAGTTTGACCACTTCATTGGGGTCTTTGATGAAACGATTGGCCATTTGCGATACGTGCACCAATCCATCTTGCTTTACACCAATATCTACAAAAGCACCAAAAGCGGTAATGTTGGTGACGATGCCAGGCAAAACCATGCCCTCGTGCAAATCTTCGGGTTTACGAACGCGGCTATCGAATTCAAAAGCACTAATGCGCTCACGAGGGTCGCGAGAGGGTTTTTCGAGTTCTTTAAGAATGTCTTGAAGGGTCAGTAAGCCTGTCGTTTCACTTACATATTTCTGGGGATTGATTTGGCGGCGTAGTTCTGGTTTCTTCATCAATTCGGCCACGTTGGTATTCAAATCCTTCGCTATTTTTTCCACCACAGGATAACTTTCTGGGTGAACAGCGCTGTTGTCTAAAGGATTAGAAGCATTTTCGATGCGCAAAAAACCTGCCGCCTGCTCAAATGCTTTTCCACCCAAACGCGGCACTTTCATCAATTGCTGACGCGATTTGAAATCACCATTTTGGGCACGGTATTCCACGATGTTTTTGGCCAAGGAAGGGCCTAAACCTGATACATATTGTAATAAGTGCTTACTCGCTGTGTTGATATTGACCCCAACAGAATTTACGCAACTTTCAACCACCGTATCCAAGGCAGTTTTGAGCATGGTTTGATTTATATCGTGCTGATACTGACCTACTCCAATAGATTTAGGATCAATTTTGACCAATTCGGCCAAAGGATCCATGAGACGGCGACCAATAGAAACCGCACCGCGAACGGTCACATCTTTGTCTGGAAATTCATCACGAGCTACATCGGAGGCCGAGTAGATAGAAGCACCTTGTTCGGAAACCATAAAAACTTCAAGCCCATGTGAGCTTTTTTTTATGAAATCTTCTGTCTCGCGGCCTGCTGTGCCATTTCCAATAGCAATGGCTTCTATGTGGTATTTTTTGATTAAATTTTGGATGGTGGCCTCAGCTTCAAAGTGTTTATCAAATGGATAAATGACCGTGTCTGCCAATAGATTTCCTTGGGAGTCTAAACATACCACTTTACAGCCCGTCCGAAAACCTGGGTCAATGGCCAACACGCGTTTTTGTCCAAGGGGAGAAGCCAAAAGCAACTGCCGTAAATTTTCAGTAAAAACCTGAATGGCATAGCGGTCGGCTTTTTCTTTGGAAATACCAGAAAACTCGTTTTCGATGCTGGGTTTTAACAAACGTTTGTAAGCATCAGACACAGTCTGTTCGAGCTGTTCTTTACAAGCAGGCAATCCTCTAACAAACAATCGGTCGAGAAACTCAATCGCCATGTCTTCGTCGGGCGAAATATCAATACTTAAAAAACCTTCTTCTTCGCCTCGACGAATGGCCAACAGCCGGTGCGATGGAATTTTGTTAAGAGGTTCGCTAAAATCAAAGTAATCGCGGTATTTGGCCCCTTCTTCCTGCTTGTTTTTCTTCACTTTAGAAGAAATAAGAGCGGTACGTTCAAAAGCAAAACGAGTCTTGTTGCGGGCGTCTGCATTTTCTGATACCCATTCGGCCATAATGTCACGAGCCCCTTGGAGCGCCTCTTCAATGGTAGCTACTTGATCGTTCAAAAACTGCTCGGCTTTACGCTCAGGATTGGACTCTTTTCCTGAGAAAATCCCTTGAGCCAATGGCTCTAACCCTTTTTCGATGGCCATCGTAGCACGAGTTTTTCTTTTGGGCTTGTAGGGCAAATAAATATCCTCTAACGTCTGAAGTATATAGGTGCTTTCAATTTTTTTGCGCAATTCAGGCGTAAGTTTGCCTTGCTCCTCAATACTTTTCAAAATAGCCTCACGACGCTTTTCGACTTCCTGAAACTTTTGATACTGTTCTTTAATGGCAAGGATTTGTACTTCGTCGAGTTGCCCCGTCATTTCTTTGCGATAACGAGCAATAAATGGGACAGTAGCTCCTTCGTCAAAAAGGGTAATGGTGTTGTGGGTTTGGCGCTCACTAATTCCTACGATAGGAGCAATAAATTGAGATGCGGTCATTTAGGCTACGAATAACATTTAAGAGATAATTTTTGGGGGTGCAAATAAGCAAAGGGGAGTTGAATGGTGCAAACAATTTTTACGTTCGTAAAAATAAAAAACGGCGTCCTTATTGAATGAGGACGCCGTTTTGGTGTTAATACCAGTTTAAATTTATACCAGATATTCCTCTACAGTACGCGAAGCGTGAATTCGGCTATTGTCCAAAAACTGTTCCATGCGATTCATGGCAATCGTCAGCTCGTCGGTAGTAGGTAAAAACACGATTCGGAAATGGTCATCAGTGATATAGTTGAATCCTGTTCCCGCCACTACCAATACCTTTTGCTCATCAAGAAGTCGGAACACAAAATCTTCGTCGTTTTTGAAATCAAACTTGCGCAGGTCTATCTTAGGAAATACATACAGAGAGCCTTTGGGTTTGACACAACTAATGCCTGGTATTGCTGTCAAACGATCATAGATTAAGTTCATTTGTTTGTGCAATCGTCCTGCGGGCAGTACCAAATCCTTGATACTTTGATACCCCCCCAGCGCAGTTTGAATAGCATATTGAGTAGGAACATTGGCACACAAACGCATACTTGCCAAAAAAGTTAGACCTTCTATATAGGATTTTGCCTTGTGTTTGGCTCCACTCAAAATCAACCAGCCGCCCCGAAATCCCGCAGAACGGTAGTTTTTGGAAAGTCCCCCAAACGTAACACAGAGTGTTTCGTGAACCATTGTAGCCACGGGATAATGAACGGCTCCGTCATAGAGGATTTTATCGTAAATTTCGTCAGAAAACAAAATTAAGCGATGACGCTCGGCGATTTCGGCAATTTTCTGTATTACTTCTTTTTCATACACGGCTCCCGTGGGGTTATTGGGATTAATCATCACAATACCTTTGGTTCGGGGCGTAATTTTACGCTCCAAATCGTCCAAATCTGGATTCCAATCGCTTTGCTCGTCGCAGATATAATGCACAGGTTTGCCACCACTCAATGCTACAGACGTAGTCCAAAGCGGATAATCGGGCGAAGGTACCAAAATTTCATCACCTTCGTTTAAAAGTGCCTGCATTGCCATCACAATGAGTTCACTTACTCCGTTTCCGATATAGACATCGTTGATTTCAACGCCTTTAATACCTTGCGTTTGAGTATAGTGCATCACGGCCTTTCGGGCGGCAAACAACCCCCGCGAATCCACATAGCCTTGGGCATTACGAATATTGAGGATAATATCGTGAATGATTTCGTCAGGGGCATCAAAGCCAAACGGAGCGGGATTGCCGATGTTCAGGTTGATAATTTTATATCCTTGGCTTTCTAATTCTAAGGCTTTTTCGTAAATGGGTCCCCGTATATCATAGCGCAGATGCTCCAGGCGCTTGCTTTTCAAAATTTGCATACTATTCTAAAAAAAATCAACGTCTCCGATTATTCTTATTATTTCGAAACTTATCACGGTCACGATTTCGGTTATTATTATTGTTGTTGTTGTTATTTCCAGAATTTGACCCCGCATTCCGATTATTGTTATTGTGACGGTCACGATTATTATTTTGGAAATTGCCACGGCCACTATGGAGATTTCGCTGATAACGCTCCACATTTGTTCCTTTGTCACGTGGAGTGGACTCCACCAATCCATTTTGACGTAAGTAAGCCAGTTCTTCCCTTAAACGCCCCTGCGACATTTCGTCTAACTGCATAAAAACAACGTTATCATCTGGATTGTCCTTGTTCCATGTATTATAAAATGTTCGCATCTGGCGAATCAAATAAGAAATAAAGGCCAACTTTTCATCTCTATCACTGCAATTAACGGCCTTTTCTATGAGTAAAAGTAGGTTTTTTCCGTACTGTTTGAAACGAATTTGTGCTTGGCTATAAGGTACTCGAAGGGGCTTTTTTCCAACGGCTTCGGCTGAAGGGGGAGCAAATGGGCTCTCCACATCCAGCTTAAAATTGGTCATAATGTAAAGATCATCCCACAATTTTTGAGAATAATCTTGGCCGTCACGCATGTTGGGGTGAATCTGCCGCATCAACTCCACCAAGATATGAGCATACAGTGTACGCTTTTCACGGTCTGGTAGATTGACCAGGTAATCTGCTAATTTTTGGACGTTGCTTCCGTATTCTTTCAAGGGAGTTAATGTTTAAATAACGTAGGCAAAGTTACGAAAAATCAAGTTACTTTGGCAAATTCACGTTCTCGTTGTAAATTTGTATCTAATTTTTTGATGATAGTCGGTTGTAGTTAACAAATACCCCATAAATTAACAGATAACCCATAATTCTCGTCGAATGAGTAAAAAAGTGGATGTCAGTATTGCCTTTTATGGTAAGCCCTACCAAGCAATCGTGACTATAAAAACCTTGATGAAGTACAGCGGTCAGCACATTGACAAAATTTATCTTTCTCGTGAGCGACTTCAACCGCACAACGATTACGCTGGTATCTTTAAAATTATTGATTATTTCCGCAACGACACCAATGTAAAATTAGTGGTTCAATATCCGTACCATTTTTTGGGATTGGGAGTAAAAGATTACGAACGAGCCAAAACTGACGCTCGTTTTCGACAAAGTATCATGTATCAGTACCCCTTGGAAAAGACCGATAAAAAGTACCTTGTGGTAATGCACAACGATATGCTTTTCTACGGTGATATGATTGGGGACATGCTAAAAACTTTTAAAAACGGCCTCGAAAACTTGGCGGGTGTAGGTTCTATTGGTCAATGCTGGAGCTGCCCTGCAGGGCCTAATTGGGGCAACAAATGTAATTCATGGAGCTTTGAAGAGTATGTTCCTACCATGGAAGAAGCCCTCGAACTCGCTGAACAACACGATACACCGCGCCGAGATATTCAGATGCGAGTAATCAAGGCTGGACGTACACACATGTTGCCAGAGTGTCGCCTTAACGAATACTGCGCCATGATTGATGTAGAAAAGTATCGAAAAGAAACTCTTCCCTATGGTGATATCGGCTGCTACGGAGGCGGTTGGAAGGGCGTAGATACGGCCACAGTTTGGTCGCACGATATGTATCAGCGCGGTTACACTTTCCGGCATCTCACGCTTGAAGATTATACCCGACATGCTGCTTTTGACATCACAGGCAGCGGAACCAAAGCCAACTCAAGTTCGGAGACTTACTGGAATGCCGAGAGAAATGCTGAAAAATACATTATTGAAAAGTTTGGTCCTTTCCGCTTTAGTTACCGTTTTGATTTGAATGTTGCTTTCGATAATCTTAAACGTAACTCTTGGTTGGGTTTAATTCATACCGTCGGATTTTTGAAAAAACTGGTAGGAAAAGGCTAAAAGATTTATGGCTCTCAATTATATATGGGCGGCTTTTTTTGTGGTTGCTTTTCTAGTAGCTCTTTTCAAACTCATTTTTCTGGGCGATACCGAAATTTTTAAACTGATTGTTGAAGGAATGTTTGATTCGGCTAAAGTATCCGTTATGGATATTGCTTTGCCTTTAGCTGGAGTAATGACGTTTTTCTTGGGTCTGCTCAATATAGGTGAAAAAGCGGGAGCCATTAATTTTATGGCTCGAATCATTGGCCCATTCTTTAATAAATTGTTTCCCGAAGTACCCAAAAATCATCCTGCCAACGGCCAGATGATTATGAATTTTTCAGCCAATATGCTGGGATTGGACAATGCTGCCACACCTTTTGGCCTAAAAGCCATGCAGAGCTTGCAGGAACTGAATCCCTCTAAAGATACCGCTTCCAATGCCCAAATCATGTTTTTGGTATTGCATACTTCAGGATTGACTATCATTCCGCTTTCTATCATGGCACAACGGGCAATCTTAGGCGCACAAGACCCTTCTGATATCTTCATCCCGTGTTTGATAGCAACTTATGTGACTACGTTGGTAAGCATTTTGATTGTGGGTACTTATCAGCGAATCAATTTTTTCAACCGTGTGGTCATTGGGTGGCTTGGAGGAGTGACGTTGGGGATTATCCTCTTGCTTTGGTATCTATCAAGCCTCTCTAAAGAAGGTTTGGAAACCTTTTCCAAAATTACAGGTAGTTTGATTTTGATGTTGATTGTAATCTCGTTCTTGGTTGGGGCATTAATCAGAAAGGTCAATATTTTTGAAACGTTTATCGAAGGGGCAAAAGTTGGCTTTGAAACATCGGTTAAAATCATGCCCTATTTGGTAGGCATGCTGGTAGCAATCAGTGCCTTCCGAAATGCAGGGGCAATGGCTTATTTGGTAGATGCTTTCAAATGGTTAATTGCACTTACAGGTGTCAATACCGATTTTACTGATGCCTTGCCTGTGGCCTTAATGAAACCTCTCAGCGGCAGTGGGGCTCGTGCCTTGATGATTGATAGTATGAAACAGTTTGGCCCAGATTCGTTCATTGGTCGCTTAGTCTGTATCTTTCAAGGTTCGGCAGATACAACGTTTTATATTGTAGCTCTTTATTTTGGGTCAGTGGGCATAAAAAACACCCGCTACGCGATTGTAGCGGGCTTGATTGCTGATTTTGTCGGTGTGATTGCTGGGATATTATTAGGATACCTTTTCTTTCATTGATCTACATCAAATACGAACGTAAAGCTCACTTGAATTTTTTCTTTGATATTGATACCTAATAAAGCAGGGATAGTAATGTTGTAATCGCCTAATTGGATGGGAAAGCTACCCTCAATACGCATTTTGCTACCTGATAATGAAGTCTTGGCATCGACAGTTATTGATTTGGTTACCCCATGTAGGTTTAAAAGACCGTTGATTTTCAGTCCCTCTTCCGTAGTAGCCACTGAAGCACTCGTGAAATTAACTTTAGGAAAAACGAGTGCATCCAACATTTCCAATCCGTGAGAATCGCGGTTAATATTTTTACTATTGAAATTCAATAACTTAGCAGAAGCAGCAACAGCTTCAATCGTCTGATTGCCTGTGTTGTAAGTAATAACACAATTTACATCTTTAGTAATACCTTTCCAAGTATGAAGTATATGGAAACCATCATACGAAATCCATGATTGGACAGGTAAGGCAAACAACTTTGTTTTGGTAGCAGGCATCTTTCCTCCGATTGCGAGGAAAGCAATTGACCATAAAAAATAATTCATAAGTATTTTAGCGGAATTTGAATGATATAACACTGGCTGAGAAGGCAGCTAAAGTAGTATAGGTGGCGGCACTGTGATAGGGCTTCAATCCAGGATTTCGCTGAACCTGATACGCCAAGATATTAGTAGCTATCATACCCGTAAGGTGCACCATAGCCAGCATTCGGTGTAGCTTGGCACTACTAAACCCTTTTCGGTGAACAATTGCAGGAGGAGCGGTAAGTGACATTACCG
>JBDHXS010000332.1:0-7521 GCA_039810845.1 Runella sp.
GGGGCTGGGGGGCTGTCAACCGTCTCTCCTAAAACAAATTGTACTCCTGCATTTTTGGCCAATTCATACAGTGTAAAATCCATTTTATAACGACTCACCCCAAAACCACCCAAGTCCAAGTCGGTTTCTAAAACACGCCCCGAAGGTGAGGTAAAACAAAATTTCTGTATTTCTTTTACCCCCAAGGCGTCAATGTCTAACCCCAAATGCTGTAAATACGGCCTGACCTCGTTTGATACATACTCGCCACAAACCCGATGAAAAGGGTAATGTTTACGTTCAATGACTGTCACCGAAAACCCTCGACGGACGAGTTCGATACTACTAACAAGGCCAGCCAAGCCACCTCCAATGATGAGTACGTCAGTCAATTTGTGTAAGCGGTTTGAACTTTGAAGCCTAATTTCTGTTTCTCAATTTAAACCCAAATGAAGCGAAAATGTTAGAGATTATCGTTGCCTCTGAATTACATTTACCAGAAATCAACCGAATTGCCCACGAAACTTGGCCTACTACTTTCGGGGAAATACTATCCGAAAAACAAATTGCGTATATGCTTGATTGGATGTACAGTATCCCGTCGTTAGAAAGTCAAATCAAGGAAAAAGGACACGTGTTTTTGATGGCCAAAGACGCTGATGGCCATTTGGGATATGCCTCTTACGAGTTGAATTACAAAGGAGAAACCAAAACGAAAATTCATAAGATTTACCTTTTGCCCATAAGCCAGGGCAAAGGTGTAGGGGCTGCCTTAATCAATAAAATCGGAGAAATAGCTTTAGAAAACAACAACGAGTCGTTGCTGCTCAACGTAAATCGTTATAACAAAGCCGTAGGATTTTACGAAAAAGTGGGGTTCAAAGTGGTTGGGAATGAGGATATTGATATTGGAGATGGATTTCTCATGGAAGATTTTATCATGGAAAAGGTTTTGTAATTGAGCGTAGGGCTGACCAGCGATTTTGAGACAACTATCTTTCCATTATCAAATGAATTTCAAAATTTTATTCTATTTCTTGATTGTTTCATTGAGCGTTAATGCCCAGAAAAACTTTCAGTGGAAAGGGCAAATTAAATCAGGGAAAGAACCAGTTTCTTTTGCAACGGTGGTAGTTTCGCCTACGCTCAAGATTTACGATGCGGATGAAAATGGCGCGATTGAAATGGATTTGAACGAGAGTGATTCCGTCAGCTTTCAATGTCTAAGCTATCGAAGTGTAAAGTTTTCGGCGGCACAACTTAAAAGCCTATCCGAAGTACAGTTGCAGGCAGTGGCGTTTCAATTAGCGGAAGTAAAAGTCAAAAATGCCTTAAAACGAGAATGGTGGGGAGGACAAAAAGGTAGTAAAAGGGGATGGACCTTTGCGCCTGGTATGCAGGCCGCTTTTCAAATACAAAACCCTGATAAGCAAGTTGGAAGAATCAAAAAAGTACGTTATTACATAGATAATTTTGCGTTTGATGGAGGGTATCGAGTACCTTTTCGAGTGAAATTATACGAAGTAAGTGCTTCTGGTGCGCCGGGTCATGAATTACTTCCCGAAGTAGTAGTGGTACAATCTAATAAACGCAAGTGGTTTGAGGTAGATGTGAGTCAATATGACTTGCAACTTCCTGAAAATGGCTTTTTTGTAGGATTTCAAATGTTACCTACCGATGTATATGAATATAGAAAAAAGACGGTTTCGGTAAAATACTCTGATGGAAAAACAAAAACCGAAACCCGACTTATCAAGATGTACATTGGAGGTAACAAAGAGTTTGAAGGATGTTTTTCTTGGCAAAACTTTAAAGATAAATGGATTCGATTAGACGAATTTAAAGTTGTTAAGCCTGAATATGAAGACCTCTATAAAAATGTGAATTTTTCAATGTCCGCCGAAATTGAATATTAATCAAGTAGCCTTACCATTCACTTATCTATAATTATGCCTAATCGCCTCATACACGAAACATCGCCTTATTTACAACAACACGCCCACAATCCCGTGGATTGGTATCCTTGGGGAGAAGAAACATTGTCGAAAGCCCGAGCTGAAAACAAACCCATTATTGTGAGTATTGGCTATTCGGCCTGCCATTGGTGCCACGTGATGGAGCGAGAAAGCTTTGAAAAAGAGCAGGTTGCACAAGTAATGAACGCAGGTTTTGTGTGTATCAAGGTGGATAGAGAAGAACGCCCCGACGTAGATTCGATTTACATGGATGCTCTCCACGCCATGGGTGGGCGAGGGGGGTGGCCATTGAATGTATTCTTAATGCCCGACGCCAAGCCATTTTACGGCGTTACTTACTTGCCGCCCCAAAATTGGGTACAACTCCTACAAAGTGTACAAAATGCGTTTGTAAACCACCACGACGAACTGGTAAAATCGGCGGAGGGTTTTGCCAATAATATGTTGATTAAAGAGTCAGAGAGGTACAATTTGGAGGGCGCAACTACTGATTTTAAGGTGGACGACTTGCACGAAATGTTTGAAACCATGAAACAACATTTCGATACCGAAAAAGGAGGTATGGAGCGTGCGCCCAAGTTTCCGATGCCTTCGATTTATAAATTTTTGCTGCGATACTATGCCCTTACCCAAAATCCCGAAGCTCTTCGGCAAGTCGAGCTTAGTCTAAATCGAATTGCATTGGGTGGGATTTATGATCACGTGGGTGGCGGTTGGGCGCGGTACTCGGTAGATGCGGATTGGTTTATTCCTCACTTTGAGAAAATGCTTTACGACAACGGGCAGTTGTTGAGTATTTATTCCGAAGCCTACACGCTCACCAAGAGCGAGTTATACAAAAGCCGTGTTTATGAAACCGTGGCGTGGTTAGAGCGAGAAATGATGAGTGCCGAAAATGGTTTTTATTCCGCATTAGATGCTGATAGCGAGGGGGTTGAAGGTAAATTTTATATTTGGACACAAGCCGAACTCCAACAGATTTTAGAGGATGATTTTGTGTGGTTTTCAAAACTTTATAACATTCGGGCGGCTGGTAACTGGGAACATGGGTATAACCATTTGCATCTGACCCATCTTTCCAAAGGAGAAGTGGGGTTGGATAGCGATGTCTATCAAAACGCCCTGCAAAAACTCTTTAAAGCCCGTGAGAGTCGCGTAAGGCCAGGGTTGGATGATAAAATTTTGGCTTCGTGGAATGGCTTGATACTGAAAGGTCTAACGGATGCATATCGGGCTTTTGGCGAAGAAAAATTCAAGGAATTGGCCCTAAAAAATGCCCATTTTTTGAAAGAAAAAATGACGGCTTCCAATCATCAACTTTGGCACAGTTATAAAAACGGTAAAGCCACTATTGTAGCATTTTTGGAAGACTATGCGGCGGTCATTGATGGCTATATAGGACTGTATCAGGCTACTTTTGAGGAAGATTGGCTCGACGAAGCCCTAAAACTCACTGCCTACGTCATTGAAAATTTCTATGATGTCGAAGATGAACTTTTCTACTTTACCGATAAAAATGCGGAGGAACTGATTGCCCGTAAAAAAGAAATTTTCGACAACGTAATTCCCGCTTCCAACTCGCTCATGGCGCATAATCTTTATACCTTAGGGCTGATTGTTGACCATACAGATTATGTCGAATTGGCCGATTGGATGCTTTCTAAAATGAAACGTTCTATGTTGGCCGATGTACAATGGGTGACTAACTGGGCAGCGTTATATGTACTTCGTACGCAACCTACGGCAGAAGTTGCGTTGGTAGGTAATGACGTCGAGACATATCGTAAAGCGTTAGAAACGTATTTTTGGCCTAATAAAATTGTGGTAGGAACAGCAACTTCTTCCGATTTGCCCTTACTTGAAGGACGAATAGCTAAGGATGATTTGACAACGATTTATGTTTGTTTCAACAAAACTTGTCAACTGCCAGTTCATACAGTAGAACAAGCTTGGATGCAATTAAAAAACATCAACGGATAATCTCCCTATGCCCATCTCGAATACTTTTGAACAGAAAAAGCAGTTCTTGTTTTTGTTTTTGTGCGGCCTATTTTTGACCAATGCACTTATCGCCGAAATCATTGGGGTAAAAATATTTTCGGTAGAAGCCCTTTTAGGAATTGCACCTGCCCAATTGCCCATTTTTGGAACAAAGCTTGACTTTAACATGTCGGCGGGTGTAGTAAACTGGCCCATTGTTTTTATTACGTCCGACATCATCAATGAGTATTTTGGTAAAAAAGGTGTTCGTCGAATTTCATTCCTGACGGCTGGGTTCATTGCCTATATGTATATTGTGATTTATGCAACTACTTCGCTGCCTCCTGCGCAGTTTTGGTTGGAGGTAAACAGCAAAGATAGCTTGGGTAATACCATGAATATTGATGGCGCATTTAACGCGATTTTTCGACAAGGTCTCGGTATTATGCTCGGCTCTATTGTCGCATTTTTGATTGGACAGGTTCTAGATGTAACTATTTTTTCCTGGCTGCGCCGTCGTACGGGCAGTAAATACATCTGGTTGCGTGCAACAGGCTCTACGCTTTTTTCTCAATTGGTGGATAGTTTCGTTGTTATTTTTATTGCCTTCTATTTGTTCGGAAATTGGTCGGTTACCCAAATCTTACAAGTGGGCAGCATCAACTACATTTATAAAGGGTGTGTAGCTTTGCTGACAACTCCCGTTTTGTATGTAGCTCATTATCTGATTGATCAGTATTTGGGCAAAGAAAACGCGCATCAACTGGCCAACGAAGCGGCAGCGTCGAGTTTTACAGCGATGTAAATGTATATTTTAGATAGGTCGTTTTAACTGAATCTGGGGGGAGAAGCTTATCATCTACCGCTTAATCAATTTCGAGTTTGAATATTTGGTAATTTAGGTCTTAAAAAATATTTTTGAAGGTATAAGTCTAATACGATTGCCCTCAAAAATGCTTCAAAAAATCAATAATTGGCTTTGTCAGCCTTATGTAGCCTATACAACTGGCTGGCACAATTTACCATTGGTTGTAGGGTCGTCTGTTTTTATTTTTCTCTTTTTATATATTTTCGAGCCATTTCAGATTTACACGATTACGGATTCTTCGTATAAACTACGTCTTATTTTAGGTTATACGCTGGTTCCGCCATTTTGTGTCCTGTTTATGATTGAGGTTTTAGGTCGTATTTTTCCAAAAGTATATCACGAAAAAGGATGGACAGTAGGAAGTGAGATTATGTTTGTGATGGGATTAGTCTTACTTCTTGCTATCGGTAATTTTGCCAATTCTGTTTTGCAAAACTCCGACAAAATACCTGCTACTACGGGAGGTTTTTTTTCTATGCTGTTTTACACGGGAGTTATCAGTTTTTTTCCAGCGGTTGCTTTTGTATGGTTTAGGCATTATAGACTCAACCAGTACTATGGTCGCCCTGTGCAGGTAATTGCAGAAGAGTCACTTAGCTCAACTGAGTCCAAAGAAACTGAGTTTGAAACATCTGTTAATGAATCCATTTTGAGCCTCGTGGCCGAAAATGGGAAAGATAAACTTATGATTTTGCCTCGGCACTTATGTTATATAGAAGCCGATGATAATTACATAACAGTGGTTTTTCAAGAAGGCCAAAAACTTAGAAAAGAACTTCTTCGCAGTAGCTTAGGTCGTATCGAGTCCCAAATTACAGCATCGTATATACGCCGCTGTCATCGGTCATATATGGTCAATCTTCAAAAAGTATATCGGGTGTCGGGCAATGCGCAAGGTTACAAACTTCACTTATGGCAAGTTGCAGAACCCCTGCCTGTATCGAGAAGCTATGCCAAGCAGGTAGTTTTGAGCGCATAATACCTAAGTGATTTTCTGTAAAAGAGCTTTTTGCACAGCTTCGGTGGCAGAGTGTACGTGGAGTTTTTCATAAATTTTTTTTAAGTGTGAATTGACTGTACCATAGCTGATGCCGCAGGCATCGGCTATCAGCTTGTAACTCATGCCTTTGGTAAGACAGCCCAATATTTCTTTTTGTCTATCTGATAGTTGTTGGTATTCTTCTGCTACCGACATCGTTGACTGCTGTTGGGCAAACATCGTCAAAACCTTGCGAGCAATACTCGGACTCATGGGCGAGCCGCCGTTGTAGGTATCAGCAATAGCTTCTAAGATTTTTTCGGCAGGGGTACTTTTGAGAATATAACCCGAAGCACCCATACAAATAGCGGCAAATACTTTGTCGTTGTCGTCAAACATAGTTTGAACCAATACCTGTACTTGTGGATAATGTTGTTTGAGCAGACGAGTGGCTTCAATACCCGAAAGCCCTGGCATCTGTAAATCCATCAGTACCACATCGGGCTTATGTTTTCTGACCACAGACAGCACATCTATGGCATGAGGATAGGTGCCGGTCAACAAAAAATCGTTAGATGATTCTACCAATGTAGCCAAAACAGTTCGCATATCGGTATTGTCTTCAAAAATCGTTACTCGTATCATAGAAGCCTAATTTTTGCCAAAATTCCATGGAAATCGGAGAAACTACAATACCTAATGTTAGGCATGAATTTTTATCTCAAATACCACCCTTGTTCCTTCGCCTATTTCGGACGTAACGCTTGCCTTACCGCCCATTTCTTCCATTCGTTTCTGAAAATTTTGCAGGCCGTTACCACGGTGGCCGTCGCTATCTTTTTTTGTATTTTCAGGGTCAAATCCTTTACCATTATCCGAAATTTTCAACACAAATTCATCACTCATTACTCCTGATTCAACACTCACTACCCTTGCCTCAGCGTGCTTTACGATGTTGTTAATGGCTTCTTTAAAAGCTAAATACAGATTTCGTTTGGTATTGAAGGGCAGTTCGGGCAAAGATTGATCTGATGGTACGTTCCAGTGGAGTTCAATGCCTTTGGCTGTAAGCATTTCGGTTGCCACAAGATTCATTCGCTCCCAAACTGACTGGCTGCTGTCGTCATTGAGCGACCAAATCGTATCTCGCATAGTCTGTACCATTTCTCTTGATTTATTGCCGATTTTCTCTAATTCATTCACTAATTCTGGGGCAGTGCTTTGAGCTTTGCGTTTGGTGAGGTCGCTGAAAATGGCAATGGTACTCAACGAAGCCCCGATTTCGTCGTGCAAGTCGGCTGATACTCTTTTGCGTTCTACGGTTTGGCCTTTCAGAAAAGCCGTTTGTACTTCATTTAAGGCTTTTTGAAGTTCGGCAGTGCGTTGTTCTACTTTTTGTTCGAGGGTTTCGTTGAGGGCTTCGATTTCTGTTTTTTGGCTTTCTAATTGTTGGTTTAACTTTTGTTTTTGGCGATTGTTTCGGTACAAAATCCCTGCAATGATGCCTAAAAGGATTAAGCCTGCGAGTAAGCCATATAGCCTTATTTTATTTTGGTAAGCAATCTTTTCGGCTTCAGCGGCTTGTCGTTGTCGTTCTTCTTTGTCTGTAAGGTATTGTAATTAGACCTATTTCTTAATTAAAAAACTATTATTTTTGTTGTAAAACTTTGATTATGAACGACAAATACAAATTATTGAAAGAAAATCCGCAAAACTGCCAGCGTCTTTTTGGGATGAAA
>JBDHXS010000333.1:0-7517 GCA_039810845.1 Runella sp.
TTTGTACAATACTGAGAATGGTTAAGTACCCCAAAATAGGCTTACTTGACAGGTAAAAACTCGGTTTTTGTATATGTATTTGCATTAACCTCTTTTGAATGCGAGCCATGCAACAAAGCCCTTTTTTTAGTATATCCTCAAAAATGTCATATTTCATCCCAAAAAGACGCTGGCAGTTTTGCGGATTTTCTTTCAATAATTTGTATTTGTCGTTCATAATCAAAGTTTTACAACAAAAATAATAGTTTTTTAATTAAGAAATAGGTCTAATACAGAAGAATACAAACAGGATTTTTGAGTACCCGACTATTCAAGAGTTTTGTTACCTGCGTATTATTGACGAAAATCAATTACAATCTAAAAGCATAGACAATTTACAAGGTGAAGAAGAAACATTATCTGCCAAAGGATTTAAAGGAATTGCACCAAATAACGAAGAACTGTCAATAATTAACAAACCTGAAAATAAACGAGTAGCACACTATAAATACGACAAGTACAAGCTTATTGGCATTTCTTTAACTTCGGATGAGAATAGCCAGGCATATAAGCACCTTCAATATTTTATTAGTCAGGCGTCAGCAAAAGAAGTATTTTTAGTTCAAAAATTCTTCCCTGAATTTCATCAAAACTTCTTTGACAAATTGAAAACAGAAAAGACAAGTGATATATCTACTAAAATTTTGAAGTACATTTATCAAAATGAATTTGATAGAGAAATTGATAGTTTTATTACTGAGTTAAGTAGAAAAGAGTTGGAAACTATTGATTTGCTTGTATTAGCAGAACTACAAAGCCATTTCAGTAAACAGGCAGTTACGAAAACAACATATAAAAATTTACCTGCAAAAGATTTCATAAATGAAATTTTGGAAAACTTTGAAAACTCTGTTAAGAAAATAACGGATGTGTCTTTACGATACGGAAAAGATAACCAAAACAGAAATCTAATTGCTATCAATGATGAGTATGATGTACAAGATTTACTTTATTTTAGCCTAAAATCAGTATTTCCTGAAATCAAATACGAAGACGACACAAGTAACTATGGCGGAAGTGCCAAAAGATTAGATTTTTATTTAAAAGAAGAAGGAATTATAATTGAAGTTAAGCATATTGATAAAGCAGACGATAAAAAATATACTAAACAGATGAAGGAAGATTTACAATCCTATCATGTTGTAAATATTCTCAATGATATTATATTCTTTATCTATGCCCCAAATGCTATTCAAGACATCAACAACTTTAATGAATTGGAAGGCGAACAGACTATACAAGGAAAGACTTTTAATGTTAAAGTAGTCGTAGTGAGATAAAAAAGAATCCCAAGTTGTTCGCAGTCTTCCCTCGTTGTGCGGAGTCTTCTAACGGGAGACTTCGCACCAAAAATAAAGATAGTGTTTGTAACACGGTGAGTGTTATATAGGTTTCTTATAGAGGAGGCGTTACAATCTCAAGCCCATAACCTAAGCAAATAGCAGGCAAGTTTTGTGGGGTAAAAAGCTGAAATGGATAAATAAGCATATTTTTGTGGTATAAAAATGGTTGAAACTAATGAGTACTGCCCAAATTTTATATGAGCAATACAAGGTGTTGCCCAAAAAAGTAAAAGCTGAACTAAAAGCTTTGATTAACAAAGAAGACGAGGATGTCTTAACTGACATTTCGCTTCCTGCTATCCAGAGAGGTTTAGATTCTATTAAGAAATTGAAGGAAGGCAAAGTTAAAACCACCAATGCCCGTCAATTCTTAGCCGAACTGAAAGAAGAACTCGCTCAATGATTCAGATAGAACTTTTGATGAATTTAAGCGGAACTTTAAACGGCTTGCCAAAAAGTTTCGGACACTGCCCGAAGAACTTGAAGAGTTGATTACTGCCCCAAGTTGTTCGTTGTCTTCCGTAGGGAAACTGCGAACGCCCTATAAATAGCGTGTTTGTAACCGCACGGGCGGCCCCGACGGCAAGTGCCATCAATGCTTCTTTTGTCCTTCCCAAGTCGTTCACAGTCTCCCTGTTGGAGGTGACTGTGACGGCTGTGAAATTACGTTTATTGTCATGTCAACAAATTTAAAATCTTGGTCAAAAAAGGGGCGACTATTTTGACCTATCTGAACCCAAATACGTTTGAGTTTCGGGTAGCACAAGAGCACTATTGATTAAAACTTTCGTTTACCTTATGACAATTAACTATCCGCTACTTTTAGATGGTGGTCTTTCTAATGAATTGGAAAGGCAAGGGTATAATCTGAACCAAAAATTATGGAGTGCTAAGTTATTGGAATCCAATCCAGAAGCAATCGTGCTTGCTCACTTAGCGTATCTTGAAGCAGGCGCCCAGTGCATTATCACTTCCAGTTATCAAGCCACCCTTCCTGGGTTTATGGCGATTGGTTATGATGAGCCTTCTGCCAGTACACTGATCTTGAAATCAGTTCAGGTGGCGGAAGAAGCGAGAAAACGTTTCATGTTGTTACATCCTAATCAAGCTAACCCTTTGATCGCTGCCAGCATTGGTCCTTACGGTGCCTATTTAGCAAATGGTTCGGAATACCGTGGCGATTATGGAATCTCCGATCAAGCGCTAACGGACTTCCATGAACCAAGAATCAAATTGTTGGATAGTTCAGAGGCAGACATTCTCGCGTGTGAAACTATTCCGAGTTTTCAGGAAGCAAACGTGCTATCAACTATTTTAAAAAACAAAAGTAAAGCAGCCTGGATTTCTTTTTCCTGCAAGGATGGTAAACACATCAGTGACGGAACACCAATTGAAAAATGCACTGCTTTGTTTACCCATCATCCTACCGTATTTGCTATTGGAGTAAACTGCACTGCCCCCGAACACATTTCAGAATTGATACAAAACATCAAAACGACATCAGGAGAGAAAAAAATAGTTGTGTATCCCAATTCTGGAGCGGTTTACCATCCCGAAAGCAAAACATGGTCAGGTCTTTCGCAATCTTCCTCTTGTGAAGTAATGGTAAAAGAATGGATGAATTTGGGTGCTGACATGATTGGTGGTTGTTGTGGAGTAGGGCCTGAGCAAATTAAAGCCATGGGTAAAGTCATTTATCAATAGCTTCTTTTATGTAAAGCTTCTCCCTAAGTTATTCGTAGTCTTCCGTAGGGAGACTGCGAACGCTGTATAAAGAGCGTGTTTGTAACACGGCAAGTGCCATCAATGCTTCTTTTAGGCTTCCCTGAAAGAAGTAGCTACATTGGGGGTTTTTCAAATTCCGGTTTCCTTATCGGAATCAATATGGCAAACACTCTTTTCCATTATGTAAACCTACCACAACCAAGGGTTTGATCTTGGCTTCGACACGTACAAAAATAATCGCAACAGCGAACTGCCACCAAGTCAAAGAGAAATATATTGCTTGTACACTATTGCCCTTTGACATTATTATTGTAATTTTCTACCACTAAGTTGACTGATAGCTAATGTCCAACATATTCTTTGTGACTGTGTAATTAAGTGCTAAAGCACAACGGGGCCGTCCGTGCGGTTAGCCGTTAACTGTTAATCGTTATCCGTTCAAAGTCAACGAATTTTATAAAAGCAAATACCCCAAAACTTTTGCTCTGCTACTTAATAGAAACAATAGTGCTCAAAGTCTTAAATCGGCAATCGAAAATACGAAATTATTTTAGCGTCACTCATGGCCTCCACGCTTAAAAATATAGCCCATTTCAGCATTGCCGACCCCACCGACCAATTGCGAATGGAGGCTTTCCATGCTACCTTCAGCGAAGCGGGGCATTTGTGGTTGGCGATGCACGCCGCTTTTCCAATTGCACTCACCACCGATTTGCTCTACAAGATTTGGATGAATTTTATTCCGTATCCAGAGGATGTAAATGACACGCCCTATGGACAGCTCAGCGAAAAAATCCTGACAAAGCATCTTGCCCCAACCGATAGTACCATCGCCATCAATGCCGTAGGTGATTTGCTGCTGTCTCCCCTTTGCAGAGAGATAGGGTATGATGTATATGAATTTTATCCGCACTTACGAGAAGCTCTGTGGAAAAGCCTTCCACTCAAAAGGCAACAACAATTGGCTGATTTTCTGCTGCGTTACTTAGAGTTTTGTCCCGACAAAGTTCCTTCTAAAGCTTTTGCTGAATCGCAACGCGTTTGGTCACAAATCACACTTGGGCAGTTCGACCAAGTAAATGCACTTTTGGCTGAATTGTATGCCGCGCCCAATACCAGCCATGTCGCTTCCAAACGTGATTTTATTCTCAACTTAGTTGCCCAAAAAGCAAATACAAGCAATTCTACAAACGAACAACTATCAACAAATGCCCCTACTTCTGATTTGGAAAGGCTGACGCAGGGAATAAACGCTTACAAACAAGGAAATCATCAAGAAGCACAGCAACACCTTACGACTGTCCGTCAACATCTTTCCATTGAAAAAACGACCAAGGGTTTCAACGTACCTATTCCCAAAAATCTGTGGGAGAGTTTGCCCGTAAATACCCCCACAGAACCACCCAAAGAAGGAAAAATCTATGCAGTTTTGGTGGGGATTGATGCGTATGGAGAGGGGATGCAAATCATTAAATTTACTGGCTGTATTAATGATGTGCATACTTGGCAGACTTTACTAAAGGAACATTACACGACAATAGAAATTGTAAGTTTGTTAGATGCCAAAGCTACTAAAGAGGCTATCGTACAAGCATTAAAAAATGCCATGAATGCCCTTAGCCCAGATGATACGCTACTTTTTACGTTTTCTGGTCACGCTCACAACAAAGATTTGCCTCATGCTTTAGCGGCCTATGATACCGTAGCCGCTCAACGAGAAACCTATCTCTCCGAAACCGAGTTTAAGTCTATTATTTCTTCACCTAATACCTCCAATCCTTTTGTGGTAGTTGTTTTAGACACCCATGGGGGCAGTGCGGGCTGGATTGATACAAACAACGAAAAACAGGTTTTACTGGCCGCTACTGCTAATGGAGAAATGTCAATAGAGACGAATAAAAAAGGACTTTTTACGGCGACCTTGCAAGCTACTTTGGAAGAAACCAAACAGACTCCTATCAGTTATCGAAAGTTGATACGAGAGACTTACCGCTATGTTAAAGAAAAACAGCACAAACAAACGCCTCAACTTTTTGGACATCCCAAAGCCATCAACCAAGAGTTTTTAGGAGGAAGTGCCAGTCAGAACACGTATATCAATGAATTATTGCAAAATTCGGGTTATCAAAACATTGAAAAGTTTTTAGAAGACTTTCAACTGGACAATCAAGAAGATAAATTTAAAGCAACCCTCGAAAAATATGCTCTACTAAAAGGTGCTAAAAAACTAAAAGTCGTTCGGATTTCTTCCGAAATGAGTGTTCGGCAAATCCCTGTTTTTCGACAAGAATACCTCAAAAGCTTGCCCTATGAAGTTGAAATAAAAGACATTAATTTGTTTTATGCACCAAGCCGAGGAGGCTTGAAAGATGCTTTACTCTATGAAGAAGAAATAGAAGACGATTTGTCGGCCTTGCAAGATGCCCAAGTGATTGTTTTTATTTTAAATCGGGCTTTGGTCAGAGATTTCACCAGACATTCTTCTATCGCGCCCGTTATCAACCATTTGAGTCGTTTTGAATACAAAGTCGTGTGCCCTATCTTATGGGAAGATTGCGACCGAGGTATTACCGCTCTGCGCGACTATCCCGCTTTTTCTTTGCGCCAACCGCTGTCACGAGCAGCTTTTCAAAAGTATAACTTCGCGCCCGAAGTAGAGCGAGAGATTGAGGATTACTACAAAGATTGGCAGCCTGTTATCAACAAATGGATAACCGATTTGGCCGCATCGGGCTTTGAAGAAGAACTCAAAGAACGCATTGAAAAAGCCAAACAAACCCAAGAATTAGACCTAAGCGGGATGGGTTTTGAAAAACTACCCGAAGCCGTTTGGGAGTTGAAAGACTTGAAAACCATTGATTTGCGCAATAACAAACTTACAGAACTGCCTAAAAAACTCACTAACTTATCTAATCTTAAAGCATTATATATAAGTAAAAATCCAATGTTTATCTTCGATCCTCTTTTACTTGAGATTAAAACTTTAAAAGAAATCATTATAGATATTATTCAATCGAATGAAGCTCCTAATTGGTTAAACAATGTAAAAATTGACAAATCAGTAAATTTAGACAATGAATTACTGAATAAACAAATACTTTGGGTTGACGATTATCCTGAAAATAATACTCGTTGGGTAAATAAATTAAATCAATTAGGAATAAACATAATACAGGTATTAGATACTCAAACTGCCTTAGAGTACCTTCAAAACAAGAAGTTTGACTTAATTATTTCTGATATGGGGAGAGGTAAAAATAACTCTGCAGGCCTTGATTTATTAAATAAAATAGCAGAATTAAAAATCAGTACGCCAATAATGATTTTTGCTTCTAAAAAGGCGATTGAAACATTTGGGTATAAAGCTTTTCAAGCCGGTGCATCAGAAGTTACATCTGGCACCAACAACTTAATGCACATTATCAGAAAGTTATTAATTTGGGGGAAAGTTAACAATACAAGGTAAATTGTTAAACACTGTCAAGATTATATTTCACACAAATTCCTTCGGCGATTTTCCCGTAAACTTCTTAAAGGCACGGTTGAAAGTGGATTTAGAATTGAAGCCACATTCCAACGCCACTCCCAACAGCGATAAGTGCACGTTGGCGGGGTCTTTGAGTTGGCGTTTTACTTCTTCTACGCGGTATTCATTCACAAAATCATTAAAGTTTTTGCCAAAATTCTGATTGATAGCCGCTGACAACACCGAGACGTTGGTTTTGAGTTTGGTAGCCAAATCACTCAACGACAGTTCGGCGTCAAGATAAAGCTGTTGTTCCTTAAATATTTGCTCAATTTTAGGCTTCCAATCTGCGTAGTCGTTGTTGGGTGTTTGGGCGATGTTTAATATCGGAGTTGGAGATTCGTTTTGGGGAACATGGGATACACTCGGTGCCTGTTCTTGAAATATCAGTTTGTGGGGTTGGGGCTGCGAATAGCCCATAATACCCACGTAACAGATAATACCTACGGTCAACAAATGCCACCACCAATCCTGTTCAAAAGGTAAATCTCCCAATGCGAGGTCGGCAATGGACCAGCCAAATTTGAACACTTCGCCCGCAATGATGAGATAGATAAAATTGCGAAGCCACACAAAGCTAATGGTGTCGGTATCCGAAAACTGGGTTTCGGCCCAAACGCGGTATTCCTTGTAGAGGCGTAGCGATTGGTAAAAATAATAGATGTAAGAGCCCCAAATAGCAATATTTTCCAACCAACCCAGCCAATACGACAACTCCGAACTACGAAAGGCACTCACTACTTTTGACCCTTGAACAAAAACGACAATGTTGACCGGCTTTGTTGCATAGTTAATTTGAAAGAACTTTAACCGTTTGTGGTCTGGTTAATGTCGAAAACTGATTCAAACACTTGGCCTTGATTCTTACCTCAACTTTCTGGTTG
>JBDHXS010000334.1:0-7490 GCA_039810845.1 Runella sp.
TTTGTCAAGAATATTCATTCTAATCTTCGATTAATTTTTTAAAACACGCCAACGCTCGTTTGCTTTCCAATGACTCACGGGCAACAGCTACGGCGTCGGTCAAAGATAAGGACGGATTGGCAGCGTACAAAGCCAAACCTGCATTGGCCAATACTACCTGTTTTTGAGCAGAGGTAGCTTCGTCGTTCAGTACATTTAAGAAAATCTTGGCTGAATCGGCTAATGTATCTCCGCCTGAGAGTTGGGCAGGCGCGAGGGTGTCTAAGCCGAGGTGAATCGGCGACAGGATTTGCTCACTTTGAGCAGAAGTTATTTTAAAATCACCCGTCAAAGACACTTCATCGTAACCGTCTAATGCGTGAACAATCAAATACTGTAGATTGGATTGCTGGTAAAGATAGGCATAAAGTCGCGCTAATTCAAGGCTAAAGACTCCTACCAATTGTTTTTTGGTAAAACTTGGATTAATCATTGGTCCAAGCATATTAAAAAACGTTTTGATGCCCAATTCTTTACGAATCGGTGCTACATTTTTCATGGCGGGATGAAACAAGGGCGCGTGTAAATAGCAGATATAAGCCGTTTCCATTTTACGACGCAAATAGTCTATGTCGTTGGTAAACTTGATTCCTAAATATTCCAATACGGTGGAAGAACCTACCGCCGACGATACGCCGTGGTTGCCTTGCTTGGCTACGTGCTGCCCCGCACCTGCTACTACAAAGGCCGATAAGGTAGAAACATTGAATGTGTCTTTGCCATCGCCCCCCGTACCACATACATCCATCGCATCAAATTCTTGAAAGTCAATGGGTAAAAGCATCTCCAGCATGGCATTACGAAAGCCTGTGAGCTCTTCTACAGTAATACCTCGTAAAGCAAAAACTGTGAGAAAGCTGGCAATTTGGGATGGGTTGTATTCCCCACGGCCAATTCCCAACAGCGTTTGATAGGCAGTTTGCTGTTCGAGGGTTTGGTGATTGAGGAGGTAATTTAGTGTAGCTTTCATAGATTCTGTTTAATTTGGGCTAAAATATCAGCCGCACCTTCTGACAAAAGTAATTCAGCTAATTGGATTCCAACGTTTTCTGGATGCATACTTGAACCACTCATCGTATGTTTCAATAGGGTTTGTCCATCCAAACTTACTACACCGCCTATCATGCTTACTGTATCATTTTCTAAAGTAGCCAAACCAAACACTGGAACACTACATCCACCTTGTAATCGGCGTAGAAATGCTCTTTCGGCCAATAGGCAGGTTTCAGTATTGGGGTGATTGAGTAATGTTCTAACTTGCTGCATTTTCTCTTTGTCCATCTCTCGGCTACATTCAATCGCCACACTGCCTTGTCCAACAGCAGGAATAAATTCGTTTAATGATAAATGCTCACAAATTAATGAATCGTACTCCATGCGGTGAACGCCAGCGTAAGCCAGCAAAATAGCGTCACATTGCCCTTCTTCCAGCTTACGAAGGCGCGTTTGCAGATTGCCACGCATATCAACGGTTTGGATGTGAGGATAAAAGTGTTTCAATAAGGCTACCCGCCGTGTAGAAGAAGTGCCAACGACGAGACATGAATGATGAGCGTTAAGTGATGAGTGCAGAGTGTCGAGTGCAGAGTGCAGAGTTCCGACTGCCGACTGCTGACTGCCGACTGCCGACTGCCTCAAAGAAACTCCTTTTTTGAAACTCACCAGTACATCATTGACGCGTTCTCGCTCGGTAAAGGCGATGAGTTCTAAATCTTCGTCCAATTCTGACTGTAAGTCTTTGGCGCTGTGAACTGCAATGTCAATGCGGCCATCGCGGAGTTGGTCTTCGAGTTCTTGCGTAAAAACACCTTTACTACCAATTTTTGCCAATGAGCGGTCAAGAATTTGATCACCCTTAGTATCTATGATGACGATTTCGGTAGAAAGCCCGCCTTTTTTTAATAAATTTTCGACGTAATACGCCTGCCAAAGGGCTAAGCGGCTACCCCGCGTTCCGATTTTTATGTGAGTCATTGGAAGGTTATAACTTTGGGAGTTACGCTACGCATACCCCGAATAAGGTCTTATAAATTCAGGTTGAAATCCTAATACAACACTATTTTTACCCCATTAAACCAAGCTAATAGGGTTATACTTCTAAACTCTTCTTTGCTTCTACCTTTAATAATTCTTTATCAATTGGCACTACTCCCACATGCTCACAGACTAAGCCGCCACCCAAATTGGAAAGCTCGGCTACGAGACGAGGCGAAAGCCCTAATGCTACTGCACAAGCAGCTATGCTAATGACGGTATCGCCTGCACCCGAAACATCCGCGATTTCGCGCTCATGCGCAGACAATCGGTGCTTTTCGTTGTCAAAATCAATATAAACCCCTCGTTCTGAAAGTGTAACAAAAGCACCTTTGGCATGGAGTTCATGACGTAATTGTGTTACTACAGCCCTCAACTCATCTTCTTTCTTCACATCAAACTCCACCTTTAAACCTTCTTTGAGTTCTTTCAAATTCGGTTTAAAAAGTGTGACATTTTGGTACGCCAAGAAATTACGTTTCTTTGGGTCAACAACCGTCGGGATACCTACTGAATTGGCAAAGTTGGTGATTTCTTGGATGACAGCAGGACAAAGCACACCTTTGTCATAATCTTGAAAAAGGACAACATGACAACTGGGAATAAGCGCTTTGGCTTTCTCAATAAGCTGTTTCTGTTCTTCGTTCGTGATTACTTTATCGGTTTCGGTATCTACCCTTACTACTTGCTGTGTTCCAGCTATGATTCGTTCTTTGATGGTCGTGATGCGGTCGGTGCTTTGTAAAATACCATCGGTTCGTAAGCCTCGTTTTTCCAGTTCTTCCAGTAAATTTTGTCCTTCAGTATCTTGACCAATAACAGAGCAAATAATAGGTTCGGCTCCAAGCGCGTGAATATTCAAAATGACATTGCCCGCACCTCCCAGTCGATATTCACGTTTGTGAGCTACAACTACAGGTACAGGTGCTTCGGGCGAAATACGTTCTACCTTTCCCCATACATACGCATCCAACATCACATCACCAACGATAAGAACACGTAATTGGTTGAAAGAATCAAATATTTGGTCAATGGTCATCAATAGCCTATCAATCAGTTAATTATTTCTTTTAAATAACGGTTAACGAATTGATAACCAGTTTTGTAACATTTCTTTTCCGTGTTCAGTTAATACAGACTCGGGATGAAACTGCACACCGCGTACATCGTAAGTATTGTGATGAAGTGCCATTACTTGGCCATTTTCGTCCACAGCAGTGATGGTCATCGTGTCAGGAACAGTGTCTCCAACGACTGTCCAAGAATGATAACGGCCTACTTGAAAAGAAGCAGGAAGTCCTTTGAAAAGCGGTTCGTTTGGGTCGGTCACAATTGCTTTATCGCTGATACCGTGTAAGACATCGGCCATGTTGTTTAAAGAAGCTCCAAACACTTCACCAATGCCCTGATGACCCAAACAAACGCCCATAATACTCTTAGTGGGAGCATAGGTACGAATCAAATCTTGCATAATACCTGCTTCTGATGGAATACCGGGCCCAGGAGACAGTAAAATCTTATCGTACTGAGCGATGTTTTCAAGCGCGATTTTATCGTTGCGATGCACTTCTACGTCATCGTGTAACTCACGGAGAATATAAACGAGGTTATAAGTGAATGAGTCGTAATTGTCGAGAACCAGAATTTTCATATCAAATTATATTTCCCGCAAAAGTACCCAATTCCTATCGTACCTCAAACCTTCCTTTTAAGATAGGCGTCGTAGTCGGGCAAGATTGTTTCGTAGGCTTCATACATTAAGGGAGAAGTTAGGAGAAAATCAGCGGTAGTACGGTCGCAAGCCATGGGAATATTCCATAATACGCCCAGTCGTAAAAGGGCTTTTATGTCAGGGTCGTGGGGTTGAGCCGACATAGGGTCCCAAAAGAAAATCAGCACATCAAGACGCCCCTCAGCAATCATTGCCCCTATTTGTTGGTCACCGCCCAATGGCCCACTAAGTAGCCGCGTAACGTGTACATCCAAGGCGTCTTCCAACAGTCGCCCTGTCGTACCTGTTCCAAACAGTTGATGACGGGTAAGTGTTGCTTTGTTATAAATAGCCCATTCGATAAGCTCTGCTTTTTTGTTGTCATGTGCCACAAGGGCGATACGCTTACGGGCGGGGGTATAGCGAGTTTGCATTTTATCGTTGTTTTCTATTGTGTTGGTGTGATTTCTAACACCAATTTTAAAACCCAATCTTTCCCTTTCTTACTTTTGTATTTTTCCCTTCAAAATAAGCTCTTAACTCTTCCAGCTCTTTCTCAAAACCACCCGATAAAATAGGGAAACGACACCAAGCGCGAGGGTCGAGGTTATAATCATCGAGGTGGAAACCTGGGGCGTAGCGTTCACGTTTCCATTGGTTTCTGCTCCAAAGTTTGAAGAATCGTTCAACCGAGGTGAACAGCATTTCGCGAGAGTAAATGCCAGCAAAACGTACTTCCATAAATTTAAAACAATCTACGGGCGATTTTTTGTCGCGGATAGCTACTTCTTCGATGGCATCCAATACCTCATAGGGCATCAAATCCTTTTCGTCGGTCTGCATTCTTTCTTTGGGACGAAGCTCGGCGGTAGGTTGGAGGCTGTTTACTTTTTGTAAACCTTCAATTTTGATATAATGACCTTTGACATGGCAGCCCACGGTTTCGAGCCATACGAGCCACTGTCGTAGCCAAAATTTGTCAATACCGGCAATCGGACTGATGCTTCCAGCAGTATCGCCGTCCATGGTGCAATATCCTACGGCTACTTCGGAGCGGTTGGAGGTAGCCAATAGTAAATGCCCGTACAAATTGGTCAAAAGCCAAACACCTGGGGCACGGACGCGGGCTTGGATATTTTGGAGTGGAATATCGTCTTGTTCCCATGTCAAATCACGACCGATTTGTTGTTCAATGAGTCCTTTGTAAGTTTCAACAAGGCCATTGATATTGATGTTATGAAAAGTAGCTCCAATAGATTTCGCTAAACTTTCGGCTGACTCGTAGGTGTCCGTTGAACTGTTTTCGGTACCTTGATAGATGCTATGAATCAATTGTTTGGCAATGCCTTCAACAGTATTTTCACTCTGAATTTTTTTGATGTAACCCAATTTCTTTTTAAAAGCTTCCAAACCAATACTCTCGTCGGCCAAACGAATCATGAGTCCGCACAACGCTACACAAGCGCAGGAATCGGCTCCACCTGAGAGCGAGACTGTAAAACCCTGTGAGCGAGATTTGCGGAGGTAATCGAATAAGGCCAAACAAACAGCCCGGGCAAACTCTTCTTCTTTGAGATAGCCTCCTCGCTCAAAAGCTTCCAATTCGGCTACTTGATAGGCGGGGGTTGCTTCGGGCCAATTGAATGTATCCATCACTTTCCAATTACCTGTTGGAATGGGAGATTTGATTTGGGCGTGTGAAAGTCGAGTAAGATCGGTATCAATGACGGCTGAAGTAATATAATAATCGGCGTAGCCAAAGCGTGGACTTGAAGCCAAAAGCATACCTTCGGAAGCAATCATGGCGTCGCCATCAAAAATCAATCGGCCAGACTCATTGCCCAGTAAATTGGTATAGACATAACTACAAGAGAATGAGCGTGAACCATCAATGACAAATCGCTCACGGGTGAGGAATTTCTGAAAGGTAAACGGACTCGCGCTGGGATTGAGAATGATGTCCACACCACGGTCAAAATGGGCGCGCCCAGGGCGTTGAGCTACCCAAGCGTCTTCACAAATCTCAAAACCAATCCGTACACCTGATAAGTCAAAGACCAAGTCACCTAATGGGTAGTTAAAATCGGCTATTTTGACTTCATCTCGTGCGCCTGCGGGCCAACGGTGAAACCAACGATCTTCGTAAAATACGCCATAATTAGGTAAGTGCTGTTTGCAAACAAATCCTACAAGGCGCTTATTTACAATTAAGCAAGCAGTGTTGTAAATTTTGTTGTTGAATCTCAGCGGTAAGCCTACCGATACGGCTATACTTGAAGTGTATGGCACAATTTCGAGTAAACTCTCGATGGCTTGCGAGGTGGTATTGTGGCTGTAAAAGGCATCGTCGCAACCATATCCTGTAATACATAATTCTGGTAAACACAACAAGCTTACCCCTTGGTGGCGGGCCTCTTCAATGGCATCAACGATGTGTCGGCGATTCGATTCCCAGGCCAAAGGGGTGGTGTTGATAGTTCCTGCGGCTACTTTGAGGAGTGGCATGTTGATATGGGAGAATGATTTGTGCAAAATTGAGATTTCCGACTGAGAAAGCCAATGATAGAGAAGAAAAACCTGTACTTACTTAAACAAGTTCGTGTCATTTCTTGCGCGTTAGACGACGTAAGGGGGTATCAAGTCACATTTATTAGTATATTTTTTTGTCAACTTTTTAAAATAAAATCTACGACTTCTTCATACCCTTTCATCAACATTGTTTTGAGGTTATTGGCTACTTGATTGCCTATAACCTTCTTCTTTAATACTTCATTGAGCGTAATTTGTGATAAAAACAAACGTACCTGACTATCAATATCTTCTGACTCTTCGATGTGCCAGCCAGCTTCTTGCAAAAGTACCCAGGTGTCGGCTTCTTTGCTTCCACAAAACAAGATGGTGCCACCCGCACAGACCGAACTCATGGCTTTGGAAGGAACAGCAATATGTGTCCATTTAGTTAGCAAACTCACCAAATGAACATCTATATAATGTAACTGACTTCTGGGAATATTTTTTAGAGTGGTGATGCCCTCTTTCCCGTCGGCAGCTTTGAGGATTTCCGCTGATTTTGTTCCATAAATTGCTAAGACCAAGTGGTGCTTTTTAGGATTGAAATATCTTAAAAAAGCCAACAAAAATGCGGAAGAATGGGCGTCCCCGAGATTGCCAGCGTAGCCAAAATAGATTTTACCATTGTCTTTGCGCCAATCGGGGGGAGTAAAATCACGAGGTTGATCAAGTAAAACACCACACGGAATGATGCTTGTTTTGATTAATTTACCGTAGTTTTTTTGAAGATAGCTGGCTTGATTAGGTCCCAATGAAAAGAGCTGCAAGGGAGCAAATCGGTAAGTAATCCATCGTACAAAACGGTAAATAGGATGAGATGTTTTGATTACCCCGTCGGCGGCGAAGCCTTCGGGAAATAAATCCATAGACCACAATGCCCAACGTACCCCTAAAAGTGGTAGCATCCATGAAGCCCAAAAAGGCAAGAGCGGCGGACTGGTCATGCACAAAACAGGTCCACGACGAACAAATAAAGTTTTGATAAGTAGAAAGAAACCGTCAAAGAAACCAGCGGCTAATTTTAAGATACCTTTCTGTCCTGTATAAATCGTCGAAATTTCAAAAGTATTCCCAATCGGTTGGCGACTTTGCCCTCCCCCCAAATCGCTACGTTTGACATGAACGATTTGCACTT
>JBDHXS010000335.1:0-7474 GCA_039810845.1 Runella sp.
AGAAATATTTTTTTGTTTAATAAAATAAAAACCCGCCAATAACGAGAGACTTGTTAGAGAATTTACCAAGCCATTAAGATGTGGCAGCATCTTTGTCCAGTCTCCAAGGTCAATTTTTGGAATACGTGGATTAAGCAAAATAGCTACAACAAGGGGAATAGCTACCGCAACGATATTAATAAATTGGTTGTACTTTTTATTTTTAGGTAATACAAGCGTAGTCATTTCAATTCTCTTCTTTTTTGTAAATATCCAACAATATCTTTACTTCAGCCATCAAACGGTCAACTTCTTCTGGGTCCGTACCATCATAAAATCCACGGATATAACCTTGCTTATCTACTAAAATAAACTGCTCAGTATAGGGAATGGTTTCAGCAGATTTTGCTTTTTTTAATGGAACCATTCGGTATTTTTGGGTAGCTACTTTTTCTACCTCATTTCCAGTGACTTTCTCAATAAAAACATCTTTAGAAGCTAACTTTTCTAATCTCGAATATTGCTGTAAAAGTTGTATTGAGTTGTTATCATTCCAAAAACTTATCACCCTGATTTTGCTGTTGTCAGCCATAGGTACTTGATAAAACACAGTATCTTTCCCATTTATTGCTACCCTTCCTGATGAATCTGTAAGCGGCACTAAATAAGGGAGTTGAAAATGGTTTTCTGCAAAACCATGCAGAAATAAAATAACTAAAGCCGGTAATACCAACACTACTGTCAGCATTCCGGCTTTTATATACTTTTGCATAATACTATCTCAAATCAAAAATCGAACCGCCTTCACGCATAAGAGCAATTAGCAACCAAACCACAAAAATACAAGGAATCAGAATAGCCCAGATTAAAGATTTCACCTCATGTTTTAAGTGCATAAATTCTCCAACAATGTAAAAGGCTTTAACAATTGTCATCCCCACAAAAATTGAAGTTTTAAGTAATCCAGCATTTAAAGTAAAAGCGATTGCGAACTCTAACGCAGTTATTCCCAATAATATCCAAAAGGTTCGCCAAATTGCTTTACGTTGCTCTGCACCAGCATTTTCGTCGTGTTCGTGAACGTGTGCCATATTTCTTGAAGTTAAAAGTTAGAAGTTAGGTAGTTATAAACTATCCGTGATTATACCAAATAGAAGAAGGTAAATACAAAAACCCATACCAAATCCACAAAGTGCCAGTATAGACCCACTTTCTCAACCATTTCATAGCTTCCACGACGGTCATAAAAACCTGTCGAGGTTCTGTAAAAAATTAGATAGTTTAATACTACCCCTGAAAATACGTGGGTACCATGGAATCCTGTGATAAAGAAAAAGAAATCAGCAAATGCTGGAGGGCCGTATTGATTTTCGGTTAAGTTTGCGCCAAAAACAGTTTTAGAAACCCACGAACCATCCACTATTTCTTTGATCAAAGTCCCTCCGTCAGTGCCATGTATAAAGTGAGTCCATTCCCATGCTTGACAACCTAAAAATGTAGCACCTCCCAATAGCGTCCAAAGCATATATTTTTCTACTGCGGGACGATCCATACGATGCCCTGCCTCTACTGCCAATACCATTGTAACCGAGCTAAAAATCAAGATAAAAGTCATGATTCCCACAAATACTAATGGTGCATGAACGCCATGCAAAAATGGCATTGCATCAAAGACCTTTTCAGGGATAGGCCAATAAGTTGGCGACGACACAAAATCAACCACCTTACCTGCATAAGCTGGGTAACTGTAGCGAACTAAACCATACGAGACCAGCAAAGCCGAGAATGTGAAGGTGTCAGAAATTAAAAAGAACCACATCATCAACTTTCCGTAGCTGGCCTTCATGGGTTCAACTCCCCCCAGCCATACATTTTTTACATTCGGTTGTGCAGTAGCAGCCATCGTTATTCTATTAAAAATTCAAGTTTTAATTAAAATTTTACTTTAACGGAAATACAAGAGAAAAGCAAACAAATAAACCCACAAAATATCTAAAAAATGCCAATAAGTCGTACAGATTTCAATTCTTCTTAAATTTTTAGCATGTACCTTGAGTCTCATTGCTGCAATAAAAGTAACGCACAATACAATAAGACCAGTAATTAAGTGACCTCCGTGAAGTAAGGTAAAAACATAAAAAAATGACCCCGACGGATTTCCAACAAAATAGATATTCTGAGCTACAAGATCTTTCCAGCCCTCAAACTGCATCTCTAAAAATGCAAGTCCAAGCACAAAAGTAATAGAAATTGCGATTTTGAGTGTATTGAAATTGTCTTTTTTTGCAGCCAAATATGCCCAATGCATGGATATGCTACTCATTATCAGCACAACAGTACTATACCAAAAAATTTGAGGAATCGCAAACTCGACCCAATTCCCCTCCGCTCTTCTGACTAAATAAGCACTAGTCTGAGAAGCGAAAAGCATAATAATTGTCACAATAAATCCCCATAAAATAAATTTTTTGGGATCCATTGAGAGCGTCTCGGGTGCTTCTTCTAATTGTATTTTTTCAGCTTTTGTCATACTACAAATTATTCTAAAACCCTAAATTTTATCCAGTAAATAAGATATTTGCACTATT
Source organism: Runella sp. (assembly GCA_039810845.1). Taxonomy (GTDB): domain Bacteria; phylum Bacteroidota; class Bacteroidia; order Cytophagales; family Spirosomataceae; genus Runella. The sequence goes on from JBDHXS010000335.1 coordinate 2,568, forward strand.
GGCAAATAAATAAATGAACCAAACATCAATTGAAGTGCTGTTTTATCCGTACATTTTTTCATCAAATGAAAAGTTTGTGCCAAAAATAAAACGCCAAACAACATAGCTACCAAAGCAGAATTGATACCTGTCATTCCCAATTCATAGGGCAACCATCCTATAGGTAATAAAAAGAGAGTATAGACCATCATTTGAATTGCTGTACTTCGGTCCTTCCCATTTTTAGAGGGCAATAAATTAAACCCTGCTTTTTTATAGTCTTCATCTAACACCCATGCAATTGCCCAGAAATGGGGGAATTGCCAAAAAAACTGAATGGCAAACAATATACCAGGTTCTAAGCCAAATTGATTTGTAGCAGCAACCCAACCAATCATAGGAGGAAATGCTCCTGGAATAGCTCCAACAAAAACTGCTATCGTTCCTACACGCTTAAGAGGTGTATAAACGAATCCATACAAAATCGTCGAAAGTATTGCTAAGGCACAAGCCCGAAGATTAAATTCTGTTAGAAACACAAAAGATGCTCCTGAAAAAAGAATAACTGCCAACCAAGTAGCTTCTTGTACACTTATACGGTCACTGGGTAGAGGCCGATCCTGAGTCCTCTTCATCAATTTATCCAAATCTTTTTCAATAATTTGGTTAATAATGTTTGCGGATCCTGTAATTGCAAAAGCTGCCAATAAAAAGAGAATCAGTGGCATCCATTCTACTTTTTCAACAGCCAAACTATACCCAAAAGCCCCTGAAAAAGCTACTAACCACGCTAAACGCAGCTTCATAAGCTCTAAATAAACTCGAACTTTATCGAAAATTATATTCAGTGTTATTGTCATTTCAAGCTTTAATATTTTCAGTTTGAGTCAATATAGACTGTTTGAATACACGATCGGCATTAATCAATAACAATACTACGAATTGTAATCCGAGGGCGATTGTTGCCAGTGTCAAATGAATAGGTTGAGCGAATGCAGGAACTTTCATATAGGCTAATATAATTCCAGTCCCAATTTCAATAAGTAATAGAATCAAAAGGCCAGAAGAAAGTTGAGAAATTATTCCACTTGAAGTTACATTTTTTCTTAACCAATATACCAAGCCAATATGCATTGCTAAAATTAGAATAGAAAATGAACGATGAATATAAAAAGTAAGGCCCAAACTATCTACCCAATATGCCCGCCCAGATTCTCCAAATTGTTTAATCGCCTCATCCATTGCTTCACGTACCTGGGTACCAATCAAAACTTGCAGTAGCGACAAAACAAGTGTCCATTGTAACCATTTATTAATAAAGTCTTTATCTTTTAGTTCTTGTACAGAAACATGCCCAACAAAAGATCTCGCCATGACATATAAAAGGACAAATACGATGATAATTGCTAAAAGCATGTGTAAAGTCACCAAAATGGGGGCTAATTCTGTTGAAACCACCTTTGAACCTAACCAGCCTTGGAAACCAACTAACAAAAAGGCCAATAAGCTCATGTAGAAAATGGGGCGATCTCTTTTTAGGAAGGGGATAGAAGCTAAAAGCGTTCCAAAAATTACTAACCCTGTAAAAGCTCCAAATAAACGATTGAGGTATTCAGTCCAAGTTTTAAAAACATTGAACTCAACTTCCCCTTTGAGTTTTGCTCCAAAAATCTCTTGGTAATTAGAAGGGAGTTGAGAAGCGTCAGTTGGGGGTACCCAACTTCCAAAACATTTGGGCCAATCTGGACATCCCATTCCTGCGCCAGTACTTCTAACGATTCCGCCGATAAGAATTAATACATATACGACAATAACCGTTAGAAGTGCCAGCCGCCGAAACAATCGGGCATTATTTTCAGAATTAATGAGCCGCGAATTGGTCATTATAGTTTTGTGACTCAATTTCTTTTTCCTGTGCTATATAGGCATTCTCATGTGGGAAATTAGATTCCAAAGTTTGAGAATGGGGGACATTTTGCGGGATGAAATCTTCTGCTGACCCAGGTTTGCTATAATCATATGGCCAACGATACACTGGTGGTATTTCACCTACCCAGTTACCATGTCCAACATTAACTGGTGTAGTCCATTCCAATGTATTAGATCTCCAAGGATTAAGAGGAGCAACTTTGCCTTTAAAGATACTATAGAAGAAATTCCATAGGAAAATAAATTGTGCAAAGAACGTTAAGATAGCTGCTACACTTATGAACATATTCATGTCAGTGTAGGTTTTCGTAAAATCAAATCCTGTAAATTGGTAATAACGACGCGGAAAGCCCGCAATACCAATATAGTGCATTGGCATAAATATCAAGTAAACTCCAGCAAATGTTAGCCAGAAATGAATCTGTCCCATAGTATTGTTTAGCATACGGCCAAACATTTTAGGGAACCAATGATAAATCCCTGCAAAGAATCCAAATGCAGATGCAGCCCCCATCACAATATGGAAGTGAGCAACGACAAAATAGGTATCATGCAATTGAATATCGAGTGCTGCATTCCCCAAAATGATACCTGTCAATCCACCTGATACGAAAAGTGACACAAGACCTATTGAAAACAACATTGCTGGGGTAAATACGATATTACCCCGCCAGAGTGTAGTAATATAGTTAAACGCTTTAACCGCAGAAGGTACTGCAATTATTAATGTCAAAAACATAAATATTGAACCCAAGAAAGGATTCATACCTGTTACAAACATGTGGTGAGCCCAAACAATAAATGCCAAAAACGCAATTGCCATTAAAGAAGCAATCATTGCACGGTATCCAAAGATTGGCTTACGTGAATTAGTTGCAATAATTTCAGACGTAATACCAAGGGCAGGTAACAATACGATATATACTTCTGGGTGTCCTAAAAACCAAAATAAGTGTTGAAATAATATTGGACTACCGCCTACATTTGGTAAAGCTTCACCATTTATATAAATCTCTGAAAGATAAAAACTTGTACCGAAGTGGCGGTCAAAAATTAGCAATAGAGCCGCTGAGAGCAACACAGGAAAAGAAATAATCCCCAATATAGCTGTGATCAGAAATGCCCAGATTGTCAAAGGAAGACGTGTAAAAGTCATTCCACGAGTTCTCAGGTTGATGATGGTTGTCACATAGTTCAAACTTCCTAACAAAGAAGACATGATAAAGATAGCCATACTAAGCAGCCACAAAGTCATCCCCATTTCAGACCCCATGTGCGCTTGTGGAAGTGCACTTAATGGTGGATAAATTACCCAACCACCTGCGGCAGGTCCTGTTTCAAGAAAAATCGATACAAACATCAAAACACTGGACAAAAAGAAGAACCAAAATGACAACATATTCAGAAAACCTGATGCCATATCTCTTGCCCCTACTTGTAGCGGAATCAAGAAGTTACTAAAAGTTCCACTCAAACCTGCAGTCAAAACGAAAAATACCATGATAGTACCATGCATCGTTACCAATGCAAGGTAGAAATTAGGATCTAATGCTCCCGTTTCTGTAATCCATTTTCCTAAAAAAGGCTTTAACCAGCTAAGATTAGCCCCTGGAAAACCTAATTGCAAGCGAAAGACCACCGACATGGCAGCACCGATAATTGCCCAAAAAATACCCGTAATCATGTATTGTTTAGCAATCACCTTGTGATCTTCTGAGAAGATATACTTGCGCCAGAAGTTTAACTCTTCATGATGCTCATGCTCATCGTGAGCGTGCACATCGTGTCCCAAATTAGCCTCTACTACTGACATTTTTATTAGAATTTAAAGTTATTGGTTTCAATTTAACGCAATGATGCACTTGTGGCTGTTGCCGCCCCCGTTGTTGCCGTTGTACTATCTGACTCTTCTACGTAAGGGGCATAATCCATTGCCTTTGCCCGTAATTTCTCAGGAATTTTAGTAATGAATTTTGGATCGGCTTCTAAAATCGTAGAGAGTACTGGCTTTTGTTGTTGTTTCCAAGCATCTACAGAAGCTTTATCTTCTACAATTAGACGTAAACGCATAGCAAAATGCCCCCGTCCACACACTTCAGTACAGGCAATTTCGTAATCAAAATTAGGATTACCTGTTTCTGCACGCATTTGTTCTGTCGATTTGTCTGGAATAAACCAAAATTTAGTTGGCATACCAGGCACAGCATCCATTTTTACCCGCATGTGAGGAATATATACACTATGTAATACATCACGAGCACGGATTTTTAATGAAACGGGCTTACCTACTTCAACGTGCATTTCACTTACATTTATAAAATCATCAAAAGATGCTTCATCAGAATAATCTATCCCGCTTGGATTATTATTATTGTCATCTATTAATTTATAGTTATAGTTACCCAATTTATTATCTTGAATACCCCCATAACGAACAATCCAACCAAACTGTTTGCCCATAATTTCAACAACTTGTGAGTCAGCTGGTGCATCTGACATGATATGAGTCCAAGAACGGAAACCTAAAAACACCAACACCGCCATGATAACGGCTGGAATTGCAGTCCAAATTAATTCTAACTTATGATCCTCAGGGTAAAATGTAGCTTTATAACCTTTTTTATATTGGTATTTCCAAGAGAAAAAGAAAAGCAAAAAGTTGACAATAAAGAAAGCCACTGTCAACAGCCCCATATCAAACCAAAACTGGCTATCGGTATCACGTCCATGGGGAGCGGAAGCTTCTGGTAGAAAATAGGCTTTAGCCGATAAATACGACCAAATCACTCCGATTGACCCTGCAATCAAAAAGAAAATCCAAAGTGCTGCATTAATTTTATTGTTGGGGGCAGGGGTCTCTGCATCAGACTCTGATTTAATGCTGCCCATTACTTTCTGCAATTTTGCCGCAACAGCAACTGCAATTCCCAACAGCACAATCAATAATAATCCAACTAAATAAACCATTGTAATTATGTGATTTTAAGTTGATTTAATGA
>JBDHXS010000336.1:0-7474 GCA_039810845.1 Runella sp.
TTCATAAAATTGACTCTATCAGTAGAAACACCGTCCAAATTGGAAAAGTGACTCTTGCCGTTGGGGAATTATATAGAGATGCTTTTAAGGAACTGATGGGAATGTAGATATGATTTAAATTGACCCTCTTCAAGGAACAAAAAGCGAGTTTCTATCGATAAATTATCAGTCTCTGGCTTACACTCTTTGCGGTTGTAGTGGTAGGGAGATAAATTTGAAGTTCCTTAACGCAAGTTAAGTAGATAGATAATGATTCAACCCCGCTTCTGCCATGCAGGAGCGGGGTTTTGTTAAGATTTGGGTACTTCGGGCTGACGACCGCCAAACGATTATGGCCTATGTGCCTATCCAAACAACAATGTATTTCTTAGTATTGAAGAAAAAGTAAATTCGTATCCATCGGTAAAGTTTTTGAGCTTATCTATTAGAAGAGTCATTTGGTAGATTATTTCAAGTGTGCGTTAAACGTTGGGGACTAAACCTGTTCTAACCATCGTAAACCAACAAACAATTTAAATAATCAGCAACCATGAAAAAGACAATCGTAACCCTCGCCGCTTTTGCCATTTTGACCATAGCTAATGTAAATGCTCAACGTGGACAGTATCCCAATACACGTCCTGCACCTGCGCCCCATGTAGAAAACCCTCGTTTGGACAATGCGCTAGAAGAATTGAGTATCAACCGATTGGACAACATCGTAAAGCTAACACGCAAGCAGGAAAATGAAATCAAGAAAATTGAAAATCAATATGACCGTTTGTTCAGAAACCGTCGGTTGAGCCAGTTTGAATACCAACGTTTGCAACGTGAGAAACAACAAGACATTTGGTCGGTATTGACTCCTACGCAACGTCAACGCTGGATAGCTTACCATCATTCTCAAAAATTTGACCGTAGTCCTTATCGTAGAGGGTAGTCGAACATAAGCCATAGAAAGCAAAACGTTAGACCCATCAATACAAAAGCCGCCCTTTTCGGAGCGGCTTTTGTATTGATAAAAATCGTTGGATAGTATTTTTACAAATCAATCTGATAATCTGTCTAAGAGACCACTAATAGATAATGATCAGCAGAGATTTACTACTTTGCGGGTTTCTTAAAGATAGAATCATCTATCGTACCATTAATAGCAATTTTTGTCGTGACAAACGTAAGTGCACCCATTTGGCTGGTCATATCCATGGTATTGGCAAATTTGATGCCCTCTACATCCTTATAATCCGAAAATAAGATTTCTCCTTCTTGCCCCTGCATCGTCGCTTTCAATTTGGTCAACATGAAGGTAGTAGCATCAATAAACTCTTCCATTACCTGCCCATCCTTCGTTGTGATTTTGAGACGATATGCATCCGATTTCTCCACTTTTTCTTTTCCTACTAATTCTACTTTGTTGCCTTTGTCTTTGTAGTTAAACAAGGGGCCAAATGGATCCAATTGACCTACCTGTTGTTGTACCATCTCGGCAGGCATATCTTCTGGCTCGCCTGTACCTTGCATCATGACAGGACGTATCATCCAGCCAGTGGTACCATCTACCACCTGAATCATAGAATTACCCATTATAGATGACTCTGTCCGCAATGCTTTTCCTACCATTATCAGTGTTTTAGTAGGTATTTCCATGCTTTGTACAGCCAAAGTACGGTCAATGACCAAAGTTTTTACATTTTTTAGCTTATCGGCTCCACCCATAGCAGCCACGTGTTTATCGACAATTTCATCTACGGTTTGGGCATAAGCACCTACTGATACAAAGGCCACGAAAGCTGCGGCAAGAAATTTGTTAGTTTTCATTTTAGTTATGGTTGTTTGTGTATAGACGAAAATATTATTAAAAAGTGACTATCGGTTGCGCTGTGGAGTTCCATTAGGAGCACCACCGCCTGTTTGGCCTGCACCATCTGATTTAACGTCGTCGTTGTTGACCGAGCGGGCTTTCTTCTTCGGCGCGTCAGTAGTCATTTTACCAAGCTTATACGTAAAGGTCAAACGCACCCCACGGTTGTAAAGATAGACGTTGCTCACTTGATTAAACACTGGCGATTTAAGCTCCGAGTGAATGTTGAAGCGGTTGCTAAAGAAGTTTTCACCCGCTAACCCAAGGCTTCCCTTTTTGTTCTTGAAATCTTTCTTCACCCCAAAAGTATAAAAAGCAAATCCACCCTGAAACCCTTGAAGCTGCACCTGACGGCCTTGCATAAATCCGAAGGCTTGTACTCCCCAGCCATTTTTAAACTGAGCTTGTGAAAACAACCCACCGCTTACGTTGAAACCATCGTTGGTAAAATCTTGGGTTACACCGTTCAAACCAAGGGCTTGTCCTGTCATTTTGGTGTAAAAAATGTTGGAGAACAACCCTACATTAAACTTCGAAGTAAACGCAATGTTTGCAAAAATGTTAGTTCCGTAAGCTTGTTGGCGGCCTATGTTTTCATAAGTAGTGATGATAGCCCCCGACAAGGTATCAGAAGGACGACGTACTTGGGTGATGGCGTTGTCGGTATAACGTCCAAAAAACGAGGCATTGATGAACACTTTCTTGATGGTTTTGCTCAAACCCAATTCGATGTTGTCGGTCAACTCGGGGCGTAGTTCTGGGTTACCAACGCTGATGTTTTGAGGGTTGGCAGAGTTGAAGTTAGGGTTCAATTGTTGCAAACCTGGGCGTTGGATACGACGGTTGTAACCTAATTTCAGGGTAGTTCCTTTGATGGTTTTTGAGGCGTTCAAACTAGGCACCAATATGCCATAGTCGGCGACTCCAATCGGCCCACCCTCACGAGTAGAGGCGTCGATAAACGTATGCTCATAACGCAAACCTCCTTTGAAAGTGTAGCGCTTTTTGGTAGTATAAGTGTAAGAGCTATATCCTGCGGCAATGTTTTGGTGGTAAAGCAGCTCACCCGCAGGCTGACCTGCTTGGGTAGTGAAATCACCAGTTGAGCCAGCGGCCAAAAAGCGGTAGTCGCTGTTTACTTGACGGAAGATACCTTTTCCCCCAAACTCAATCATTTGATTTTTCTTGATGGGCGTTTGGTAGTCCGTTTGGAGGGTAAGCTCTTGGTTCAAGTTTGAGTTCAAGTTGCGCTGACGGCTTAATAAGTTTCCTTCCCCGCTCAAAATGTTGGCATCGAAGTTGTTGGTCAAATCATTGCGGCTATACAGCGTCGATACGCTCCATTCTTGCTGTGGTTTTTTGTACGTATGAAGGTAGTCCAAGTTGACATCGACCGTTCCCGACAAGTTTTTAACGTCCACGTCGCGGCGAGAGCCTGTACCTGCTACCCCGTTGTTATAAAGTTCAGTAATCAAATCTTGTTGGCTTTTCATGTTACGAGCACCGTAGCGAACCCCCGCCGTTAGGCTTTGGTTTTTGGCTAAATCGTAGTCAAATCCTAAGTTGTATTGGCCAAACAAGAACTCACTGTAGCCATCCCCTTTTTGACGAATGAGCGTCGAAACTCCGTTTGAAATACTGGTTTGATCCATGCTCGTTTTGGTGATGGTGTTGTAGTTGGCACGGCCAAAACCTCCCAACGTAAGTCCAGCTTTCCCTTTTCGGTAATTGCCATTGAGAGACAGCGAAGAACCACGGTTACCTACTCCTGCATCCACATTGAGGTTCAATCCTTGTAAACTGTTTTTCTTCGTGATGATGTTGATAATCCCGCCCGAACCTTCCGCATCGTATTTGGCCGATGGGCTGGTGATAACCTCCACGGTTTTGATTTGGTCGGCAGGAATTTGCTTTAACGCGTCCGAAATGCTGCTGGCGATGATGGTGCTTGGTTTGTTGTTAATCAAGACGCGGATATTTGAACTACCGCGAAGTGATACGTTCCCGTCCAAATCGACCGTTAACAAAGGTACTTTACGCAACACGTCGGTGGCGTCACCGCCTTTGGCTGCGATGTCTTTATCGGCGTTATAGACCAAGCGATCCACTTTTTCTTCAATGATTGCGGCTTGGCCCGTTACAACTACTTCATTGAGTGTCTGAATATTAGGAGAAAGTTTAATGACGCCCAACTCCAATTCTTGGCCTTTGGCTAAAGTGATGTTGTCAATGGTCTTGTTTTTGAAACCGATGAATGTAATCAGGATTTGGTAGTTGCCTTCCACTACCTTATTCAGTACAAATTTCCCTTTTTCATCGGCAACGGTACCATCTACAGCCTTTCCAGTGGTTTTGTTATAAAGTGCGATGCTTGCAAATTCGACGGCTTTGGTTACCGATGAGTCAACGACAAACCCTATGATTTTAGCACTTCCTTTTGGAGTTTGGTCGGTGGCTGTACCAGGAATAGATTTTTGTGTAGTTACACCTCCCATCGGAAACTGCGCCTTAACAGACGTCAGGAAAGTAGAGGCAAGAAGTGTAATGGCGAGAAGTAAAGATGTGCGTTTCATGGCCGTTTTTTTATTTAACGACACAAAAGTGGCACACAAACGAACGCTTGGGTAGCAAAAAAGGATAAAGCCCGATTTGAGAAGGATAGACCCCCGTTATTGACTGACGAAATGTTTTTTTGGGCAAATGAAAAAATATTCCCTGCTCATTTGAACAAATCCTATAAAAAGCGGCCAAACCATAGCATTTTGCTGCTTTTTCAAAATCAATTCACCTAATAACTATAGCGTACTACACCCGGTGTCATTACGCAGAGCAGAGGATTACTCACTTTTGTTTCTTGGGTAATCAATCGTCCCTGTGCATCATAGGTCTTTTCTACCATCGAAATTTGCTCTTTGAAGCTTGGCATGTATTCGCTAATTTGTCGGCGATTTCCTGCAAATAAATGCTCGAAAATTCGGATAACACTCTCTTTCTCTCCGTACCATGTTTCGCGGGTCAAAACGTTGTTTTTATACTCATATACTACGTGGCGGTAAAGCTTGTTGAAATCATCGTACCACTTCTGACCCACTTTTTTCCCTTCCTTAAATTCATAAGTAATGGTGCCCGTCAACACTTTTGTATCGGGATTTCGCCGATTGAAATAAGTACGTTCTGCTTTCAAAATTCCGTCGGCATATTCATATTCCGATTCATCATAGGGTGTCCATCCTGTTCCTAATTTACCATATCGTATTTTGCGAACCAATTGTCCGTTGCTGTTGTAAATTTGCTCTACGTAAGAATTTACTTCCAACTTTCCAGCAGCTACTTGACCCAAATAGTCAATACGTATCAATTGACCGATAGAATTATACGTATAATGCTCTTCACTGAAGAGATTATCGCAATTTGGCGAAGTGCAATAAGAGATTTTGGACCAAGAAGCCTCATCATTGTAAGCCATAGAGGCAGGCTCTGCCCCAAACTCTGAGGAGACATTGGATTGACAGGCCAAGCACAAAGTAATTAGAAACAAGAAGTAGATTTTTTTTTGCATGGTATGAAAAGGTAAGTTTCTTGATAGACTACTTTTGAATCTAAAAGGTTGGAAATCACGCCAAATTTAATCCAGTTTTAAGGTAGCAATAATTACTTCTTTTCCAATTTTTTCAACTCCTTTTCGATGTAAGCCTTCGATAGCCAGTTAGTGCCTATCATCACACCTTCAATGTTTCGGGTCTGATTGATGTCTTTCAGCGGGTTACCACTTAATAAAACCAAATCCGATACATTTCCCGTTTTTATGGTACCTGAATCCGTTTTGTTTAAATACGATGCGACATTGACAGTACCTGTACGGAGTGTTTCGTATGGCGTCAATCCCGCATCAACCATGTATTTCATCTCGTGATGAATAGAAAAACCTGGCACATTGAATATTTGGGGGGCATCAGAACCTAAAAGCAGTTCAACCCCATTTTTCTGACAGGCAAGAATGAGTTTTTGGCGAATCTGAATCAGTTTTTCAGCTCGTTCTTTCGAAAAGTTGGGGTTACTCATATAGGTATTCTTTGCGTTTACCCAGCTCTTTATTTGTTCGGGCCTCATGTACTTCATTTCGGGGTCGTCGGTAAACTCCTCGGCTGGAAATGGGGAAAGCCACCGTTCTGCCAGTGCCTGCGTAGGCACTACTCGAATACGGCTGTTGCGCAAACCCGTCATTAGTTTTGGAATTAGGGAAGCCTCTGCTTGGGCACCAATCCAGCTACCAAACAAGCCAATTTCTTGCTCAACCAGTGTATCTGCTCCAGAAGTAATGGCCTCAATAAAACCATCCAAATGATCAATGGTCGAATACTTCGCATCAATCGCCCGCCAGACACCTACGCTAAAAGAGACATGCCCCACAAACGGAATATCGACTTCTTGTGCAGCTTTGACAATGGCTGGAAACGTCTCTTTTGTTAAGCCTGGATGTAATTTTAGGTAATCGTACCCAGCCAACTTTTGCTCACGTACCATCTCAGCACCCCGTTCGGCGGTCTTTACCGTTTGGCCACTAAATGAGGGACCTGTTGTATAAAAATGAGGCCCGAGTATTTCTCCGCTGTTGATTTTACTCCTCAATTCTAAGTGTTTGGAATGGCCGAGCATCCCTCGAATGGTCGTGATTCCGTTGGCCAGATAAAGAATCAATACCTCCTTCATAGGCTCAATGTCATCAATAGGAGGAACGTGTGCATGAATTTCGGCCCAGCCGGGCGTTAGGTATTTACCTTTGGCTGCAATGACCAAAGCTTCCTTGCTAAATTTTATTTTCCCCTCATCACCCATGGCTGTTATTCTTCCATTTTTAATGACAACCGTCTGATTTTCAAATACTCGCTCTCGATCCATCGGAATCACATTCACTGCCTTGAAAACAATCTCGCGTTGGTCATTGCTGATCAGTTCCTGCGCGGTGAGTGTAGTACAAGATGCTAAAAGCAGGGGAATAAACAGGAGACAGAAGAAGTTTTTCATATCATATTGGTTTTCAGTTCATAAAGAATCTTCATTGTTATAAATTACTCACAGTTTTTAAGTAACTTGCAATAGAGGAACTTTTATGACGAAAATAAGTCTATGAATGCAAGGTGAAGATATTTTCATTTTCCGCTCATCCTTGGGAGGTAAGAAAGCAAAGCCACTAAAACTATTAAAAAGCCAAGATTTTTGATCGAAAAACAATATTTTATATCTACTACAAGAAGTTGAGGAGCCACTCAACAATACAAAAGTACGACATGTATAATACTATAAAAAATCAAAAAAGTACAATATAAATTCAAAAACTACGACAAAACTTTCGTATATTTGAGAGTTACATGCAAGCGTAAAAGACGACACCGTAAAAACAGAATGCTAGAAAAATACAAAGCTGACAATCCCCAAAATGCTAATTATAGTCTGTGGTACACGTTGTATACTAAAGGTAGCTTTGTGCAGACTTTAGTTAGCAATGATTTCAGAACATGACATACTAAACTTATTCGGAGAAAACGTCAGAAAATACAGGCGACTTCTCAATATTTCCCAAGAAGAATTAGCACATCGTGCCGACCTTCACAGGACATACATAGGTATGATTGA
>JBDHXS010000337.1:0-7474 GCA_039810845.1 Runella sp.
TCAAGAGTTCGTCAAAATGCGTAGCAGTACGGCCTAAGCGTTCGGCGTAGCGACTAAACCCAAAATGCGGGTCGATGGCCTCTTGCAGAAAATCGCCTAAATCTTCTAAGTACAGGGTAGCCAAGTGGCGGGCTTTATCCTGCGTACCCATCGCCCCAAATGCCCAATCAAGGTCTTCCACGTCTTTGAATCGGGATGCTTCGGGCAAATAAGCACGGTCGCAGATGCTGTGGGCGAGGGTGGGATTTTTATTTTGTAAAAAAGAAATGACGGGTTCGATAGTCGCGATGTACTCGTCGCGAAGATGATAGATACGAAATGCGTTTTCGGTAAGTTCTATGTCATGCTCGGCTTTTTCGAGGGCATCGAAGAGTTGGGCAAGTCCTTGGGTCGAAAATAGCTTCAAAATGACTTCAATCCCCAAGTCGGCTTGGTGAGAAACAACGCCCAGCATGTTGAGAAACCCCTTGATGTAGGCCGTCGCAGGGTAGGGGGTATTTAGCTGAGTGAAAGGCGGAGTGAGTAGTAAAACCTTTTGCAACTGCTATTTTGTAAAGTCTTCGACTAATTCTTCTGCTTTAATAAGAGCCGATTTCAAGTCGTCGTTGACTAAAATAACGTCAAACTTATCTTGGAACGACATTTCAAATTTTACTTTGAAGAGTCGCTTAGACAAGCTGTCTTCGGTTTCTGTCCCACGCGACATGAGGCGTTCTTTGATTGCTTGTTCGCTGGGAGCTTTCACAAATATAGCCAAAGCCCGCTCTTGGAAATACTCTTTCAGTTTTAAGCCACCTTTGACGTCAACGTCAAACACAACGTGTTTACCACTGGCCCACAAGCGTTCAATTTCTGACTTTAACGTGCCGTAGTAGCCTCCAGGGTATACTTCTTCCCATTCTACAAACTCGTTGTTGTCAATGCGTTTTTTAAAATCGTCGGGAGTCAAGAAATAGTAGTCTTTTCCGTGTACTTCATTACGACCTCGTCTATCGCGGGTGCAGGCAGAAATAGAGAAGCCCAAGTTGTTATACTTGGCAAGTAAATGTCTTACGATGGTAGTTTTGCCAGAACCAGACGGAGCAGAGAAGATGATGAGTTTTCCTTCCAAGATTTAGAAAATCAGGTTGAGTTTTGCTTTAATAGTAGCAACAAGGTTGTCAGGACAAATACGTTTGTCAACCTTTGCTTGTAAGGTTTCCTTTACACACTTTTCAAGATGATACATCTTAATACAGTGTAAGCAATGATCCATATTATTTCTAAAATGGGCTTTTTCTTCTTCGGAGGCTTCTCCATCCAAAACCGCCTGAATCTTTTTCAGACATTCTGCATGATGTTCGCAGTATTCTTTCTGATACTTAGTGTTCTCGCTGGCGGGGGCTGACGAATGCATATCCAATACCATTGTAAAGGTTCAATTTTTTCTTTGAATCTTTCTGTTTTTTTTATTTATAATCAAAAGGGTTTTGAGATTAAAAAAGTTCACAATATAGATTTCCGTTTCAAAAAATGAAACGGAGAATATCTATATTAGATTGCTCTTGCTTTTAATCTTCCTCAGTGTTGTAGCCCATTGAAGAAGCATACGTTCTGAGTTTATCCTTGAGGAGATTCCGAGCACGGTGCAGACGAGACCGTACTGTACCGATGGGAATATCCAGAATCTTAGCCATTTCTTCATAGGTAAATCCTTCGATATCGCAAAGGATGATTACAGTACGAAAATCAACTGGTAATGAGTTGAGTGCTGTCGCTACCTCATCACCAATCATGTCTTGAACAGTCTCGACGCGTAAGTCGGTTGTATGATCTACTTCAGCAGCTTCTTCCGAGTTGTAGGTAGTTTCTACTTCTTGGTAATCTACTTTTGAAGGCTCTTTACTGCGCTTACGATAATCATTGATAAAACTGTTTTTCAGGATTCTGAACAACCACGCTTTGGCATTAGTTCCCCGTTCAAATGAAGAAATAAAACGAAAGGCTTTCAGGTAGGTGTCTTGGACGAGATCATTGGCATCATCTTCGTCCATAGTGAGCCTAAAGGCAAAGTTATACATAGAGTTTATGTGAGGCATAAACTCGCGATTGAAAATGTCGTTTCTCTCGATGTCATTATATGACGTTTCGGAGGCGGCTAACGGTATTTCTTCGATTTCTTCTGACATAATGACTGACATGGCTGCCGTAAATTTACGAATTTTAACAAACCACCAACCTTCCTTCCAAATCTTCTTTAACCAATCAACAAAAAGCCCTTATGAAAGGTTATTTTTAAAGGATTAGTTGTAGATAAACTTTCCCAACTTTGGTTTTGTTTATATACGACAAAAATTGTTCCAACAGGTTTACTCAACTAAATTATAGACAAAATGGCAGGAGTAAAAAGATGATTGGCCGAGGCTATTTCTGAATCACCGAGAAAGAAGTTGGGTCAATAACAAGCTCACTGTCGTAAACAAGATACTACACATAATTTTAAGGAAAGTATAAGGTAGCATACTAATACTGCCTGCTTCTACTAAGAATAAAACAATGTGGTGAATTGAAATTAACAAAATGACATAGGATAAAAAAGCAAGGAGGCCTAAGTCTCTTATAGAAAGCTGTAACCTTCCTTCTGTTAATTTCTGGCCTAATTGGTATCTAATAATAATTGGACGTAAATAAGCTATTAACACAGTGGCTATGGCGTGTAAGCCGAGCGTGTTATCGAAAGAGTCAATAGTTACTCCTGTCACAAATCCAATGGCTAGTAAGGCGGTAAGGTTGATTTCAACAGGTAAAAATAAAATAGCTCCTATATAAATGAAGCAGAATGAATAGTTAAATAACACCAAATGACGTGCTACAAAAATATGAAGCAGCACATAAATCAACCATCTCAATACACTTCGGACGATGTCGTTTGGGTTCATTTACGTTTATTTAAAATGCCTTCCTGAATGGACTGTTGTTGGTCTAAGAGTTTATTTTCTACCAAATATACATACGATAACTTGGAGAAATCAGTAGATAAATCTAAGTCAATTTCATAAAAAGCTTGATCGGGAGCTACTTTAAAATTTCTTATTCGTCCGACGGCTATTCCTGGGGGAAAAACCGCATTTTGATCAGAAGTGACGGCGGTGTCTCCTTTGGCAATTGTTTTATAACGTGAAATATCTTTCAATTGAATAATGGAAGGTATATTGCTGTTTTCCCATTTGGCGGTTCCCATATCCCCACTTCGCAACAATTTAGTGGAAATCATAAATTGAGAATGCAAAATGGAAGTAATGACTGAATAATGCTCATTACAAATCTTTACTTTCCCAACAATCCCAGTCGATGAAACGACACCCATGCCTTCTTTTACCCCATCAGCATATCCTTTGTCGATAGTCAGATAATTATCGGTTTGATGAGTCGTGTTAAGAATTACTTTGGCAATTGTCACCCACTTGAAGCGGGAAGCAAAGGCCGAGTCTGGCTTATAACCAGCAGGAGCATTGGCTGGCTTTTGCTGCTGTAAAGTTGTAACAAGCTCATTTAAACGCCTATTTTCTTCGGCCAAAGAAGTATTTACCTCACGTAAGTTAGTGTATTCACGTACCGAATTCGAGATTTCTAATGCTTTGGCATTGACCGTATTGGCCGTATTGAAGTATTTAACACCCCAATAATTGTTGTTATTGACAAGCAACCAAAAGCTAAGCACCTCCAATAATGCAAAGAGGATAAAATTTCGATTACGGCCAATAAACTCAAAGAGTTGGAGCATTGTTTTAGTCCACAGTCCACGGTCGATATTCCAAGGTCAATAGTAAGCGTAACGTGGACTACTGACCATGGAATATTCGACTATAATTACTGAATTAATACTGACTTATACAATTCCAGATTTTTCAGGATTTCGCCTGTACCTTTCACTACCGCTTTAAGCGGATCGTCCGCCACGTGAATCGGAAGTTTGGTTTTGGTAGCAAGGCGCTTATCCAAACCGTGCAATAGCGCTCCTCCACCTGTGAGGTGGATACCATTGGTATAAATATCTGCCGAAAGTTCCGGAGGAGAAATTTCAAGGGCTTTCATTACCGCTTCTTCAATCTTTGAGATAGACTTATCCAAAGCGTAGGCAATTTCACTGTAGGTCACTTTGATTTCTTTTGGAATACCTGTCATTAAGTCACGACCGCGTATTTCAAAATCGGCTGGAGGGCTATCCAACTCTGGCAAAGCAGAGCCCACCTCAATTTTTATTTGCTCGGCAGAACGCTCTCCAATGAGCAAATTGTGTTCACGGCGCATATAATCCACAATATCTTTGGTGAATACATCTCCTGCAATCCGGATAGATTGTTCGCAAACGATCCCTGATAGTGCAATAACGGCAATTTCGGTGGTTCCCCCTCCAATGTCAACAATCATTGTTCCATTAGGCTGTGTAATATCAATTCCGATACCAATAGAGGCAGCAATAGGCTCGTGTACCATATATACCTCTTTTGCACCGGCATGTTCGGCCGAATCTTTTACGGCTCGTTTTTCTACTTCGGTAATACCCGATGGAATACAAATAACCATGCGGTGAGAGGGAGTGAAGAAACGATTATTGGGGGCAATCATCTTAATCATACCCCGAATCATTAATTCAGCTGCAGTAAAGTCGGCAATTACACCGTCTTTTAACGGGCGAATGGTCTTTATATTTTCATTGGTCTTTTCGTGCATTTGCATTGCTTTGTGACCAATCGCCAACACCTTCCCGTTATTCTTGTCCAAAGCAATGATGGAAGGCTCGTCCACTACTATTTTATCTTTGTGGATGATCAGCGTGTTAGCTGTTCCTAAATCAATTGCAATCTCGCTCGTTAAAAAATCAAATAATGCCATATTGTTTGCTTTCGCAGAGTGACTAAAGTTTTGTAAGCCGCAAAATTAAAGGATTTTATCGGCTTTTTGACAGAAACCAAGGCAAGTAATTTTTTTGATTAACCTCTTGAGAATGAGTCAAAGGTTTTAAGACCTTGTACAAAATACGCCCAAATAATACTCTTAGGCGAAATTGGTAAAAATTGTTGTCCCTTAATGGGGCCAATTTCTTGCATTATTTTTTGCCGTTTTTGAGGCAGTGTGCCAAATATCCAGGCATAAAATTTGAAATGCGCTCTAATTATGGCCCATATATTACGCCATTGTCCCTTTGGTAAGTACCTTAAAGATGATATACCATCTAAAATAAGCCGAAAAAGGATAATTTTCCACTTTTGGCCAGAGGGTAGATTCTTGTACAACATGGCCAAACTATTGCGATAATTAAGATAGGTTTTAAAAGGATTTGAAGGTGGGAGTGTCCCCCCTCCAACATGATAAATCACTGATTCAGGGCAGCAATAGACTTGATAGCCGCCTATATGTAGTCGCCAGCAAAGGTCTATTTCTTCCATGTGGGCAAAAAAATCTTCATCAAATCCTCCGATTTTATGGAACATTTCGGCACGTATGAATAAACAGGCTCCAGATGCCCAAAAAACAGGGACAGCAGTATCGTATTGCCCATGGTCAGTTTCGCAATGCTCAAAAATCCTTCCTCGGCAGTAGGCGTAACCCAGCCAATCTAAGTATCCTCCTGAGGCACCAGCGTATTCAAACTGCGTTTTATTGTCGTATGCCAATAGTTTAGGTTGACACGCGGCAATTTGAGGCTGTTCATCCAGCAGTTGAATCATTGGATTCAGCCAATTAGAAGTTACTTCTACGTCTGAATTGAGCAAAACGTAGTATTCAGCTTTGACTTGGGTCAAAGCCCGGTTGTATCCCCCTGCATATCCGTGGTTGTTGCTAAATTGAATAAGCTGTATTTGAGGATAGTTGGTCTGCATCCAAATGACGGAGTCGTCTTTAGATGCGCTATCTGCTACATAAATAGTGTAGTCAGAAGAGTACTTAATAACAGACGGGAGAAACTTTTCAAGAAAGTTTCTCCCGTTATAATTCAGAATGACAATGGCTACTTTATCCATTTGTCATTATTTCATAAATTGACCCAAGTCCAACCCTGGAATATTTGGTAGTATCCCTTCAGTAGATTGCTGAATCTGAGCTTTAATTTTGTTTTCAATATTTTCCATAGCCCTGTTTACAGCGGCTACAATCAAATCTTGCAACATTTCACGGTCTTCAGGTTGAGCCAACTCAGGATCAATCGTAAGACTTACCAATTGCTTACGACCATTTACTGTGACTTTTACCATGCCTGCACCTGCTTCGGCTGTTTCGGTGAGATGCCCCAAATTCTCTTGAGCTTCTTTCATTTTCGCTTGGAATTCTTTGACCTTCCCAAGCATTCCCATCATATCTCCAAACATAGTATTGCTGATTTTTGAGTGGACAAAGGTAGTAAAAAATGGAACAATGGTGGATAAATTACCAGCAAATTATAAAGCCGCAGGAGCTATCACGCATCGTTCCTGATTCAGCATTCCTACATTTTCTTCTACTTTCATTCGGGTTTTTTCATTGTCAAATTCTCCTGCATAAGTTGCTTTGAGTTCACGCCGTTTGATAGCTTCCATAAAGCGCCGAATATCTTCTTTGGTTTCAAGCAAAAGCGGAGGCACTTCCGTGGGTTTACCATCATCATCTTTGGCTACCATCGTAAAATAAGAGGTATTAGTGTGCTTTTGAATACCTGTACGAACATTTTCAGCGATTACTCGAATTCCTACTACCATCGAACTGCGTCCCACGTAATTGATAGAAGCATGGAGCGATACCAACTCACCTACTTCGATGGGTTGCAAAAAATTGACTCCTTCTACCGTTACCGTAACTACATACGTGCCTGCGTGTTTGGAGGCACAGGCATAAGCCGCTTTATCCATAAGAGATAACAAAATCCCTCCGTGAATTTTCCCGCCAAAGTTAGCATAGGCGGGAATCATCAGTTCGGTAATCGTTGTGCGGGAATAATTGACAGATTTGGGAGCTATCATTTTTTAGCGTCTTTCAAACTTACATTTCCACGTGCCAATTTCTCGGCTTCGTCAAATAGCGTTAAGGCTTTTTGTAATCCTTCGTCTAAACCAGACATTACTTGATAAAACTCGTTATTTAATCCTCCTTTTTCACGTTTTTGATAAGCATAGCGACCTATAGTTGCTTTCAAATAGGTGCGGATATAGGGTTTAGAACGATTGTATTCTTTTTCATTGAATTTAATCCCATCGGCTGTGGCATGTTTTACGATTTCGTTTAAATCAGCCTCGTTGGCGGAAAACCCTTTTAGAAATTCAGGAAAACTTAGTTTTTCCAATTGCTTTTTGTTTTGGCCTACATAGCTCAAAGCATAATCACGTACAATATTTTTGGCAAACAATTCATACAGATACGGGGTCATCATACTCGTATCACGCGGTACAAATACATCGGGGGTAATACCACCACCGCCATAGACAGTGCGTCCACCGTCGGTACGGAACTGAAGTTTAGG
>JBDHXS010000338.1:0-7462 GCA_039810845.1 Runella sp.
CCCTAAAAAAAGCAGTTTTTTACCCTACTCACGTCGAATTGGAAGTGTATGCCCGCCTGTACTTGGGGGAGGAGGAACTTTATTTCGGCAATAAAAAAGTGAATTACGCGCCTGGCTCGGGTTTTGCGGGCAATGCCTCCTTGGCCTTGCTGGGCACGCAAGAATTTTCAAATGCGCAATACAAACTAAGCCTGACAGGAGGCAACGCCGCCAATTTGCCCAATACCAACGCATCCCAACTGAAAATCAATTGTGGAGCTTTTGAAGCGTTGGTGTTGAAGGGGAAATTTGAATTAAACAAAGAGAGTTTTCTCAAACTGGACGCCAAAGGCTATCCAATGGCGGAGGGGACTCCTATTGACTGTTCGGTAGATTTTCAAACAGCTACATTGAGCGAGCTCCGACTTCCGTTGAAAAGCCCGCTTGCCTTTACTCTCAAAAAATCGGCTAAGGTCATGGGCTTTTTCCTGGAAGCGGCCTTTCTGGATTTTTCCGAAACGGCTACCCCTGCTTCGCTGAATACACTGCTAGATAGTTTTTTAAATCCTAAAACAGACAGCAATCGAAAACAATGGACTGGTCTCTATGCCGAAAAAACGCGGGTTTATTTGCCGCTTTTCTTTTATCCAGCTACCAATAAAGATCCTAATCCCGTTCGCCCCGCGTATGAATCTTCGGCCCTGGTGATGGACGCCTCGGGTATCTACATGACTTCCTCTCAAATGGCGGTAGCCAAATGGGATAAAATGGGAGGCTCGCCTATGACTGTTGATGAAATCCGATTTACCCTCAGGAAAAGCAGTTATAATTCCTTTCATCTGAAGGGAAAGATAGGGGTGTTATTAGCCAAAAGTCCCTTTGCTGCCAAAGGCGATAAGTCGTACAATTTTGATAAACTCAAACCAGAAGAATACCTCAAGTACACGGGCAGTTTGGATGACAAATCAGAAAATTTTGCCATGAAGGCCGAAACCGCCAACAGTATGTACTTCATGGGAGCGAAATCTACGCTTCGCGATGACTCAAAAGTAATATTCACCCAAGATTCACCCACGTATCGTAGTACTGCCATAACTTCTACACCCGAGGGTGATTCGACGAGCACCGGTACCGGGCTTTTTGAAATACCCACCGAATCTACGAAAGTAACTGGCGACCACACTTTCAATGCACGGCTCGTTACCCCTAAGTTAAGTTTTCGATTTGTGATTGGAAAGGACTTGGCTGGAAATACAGTAAAGCACGATGCCACTTCAAGCAATACCGATAAAATCGTAAGCTTAGGAATCATTCTGGCGGAAGATGTTGTATTGGGGTATTCATTTTTAAGTAAAAAACCCATTTTCAGCTTTTCCCGTATCGGTTATCAGCAAATGGGGCAGATTCCAGTTTTTGGATACGTGGGCCTTCGAAAGTTGATGGTCAGCTACGATGACCAAGAAAAAATGGCCACGCTCGAAGTAGAGGCCTACGCTAATTTTAATCCCAAAAGCAGACAGGATGCCTTAGGTCCAACGCCTCCTACTCCTCCAGCTAATCCAACCCCGCCAACAAATCCTACACCTCCGACAAACCCGACTCCTCCGGCAAACCCTACTCCTCCAGCAAACCCTACTCCTCCGGCAAACCCTACTCCCCCTGCCCCAAAATCTACCATCCAAATAAGTTTGGGCTTCAACCTTACTTTTTCCATGGAAGTTTCTGACGAAACAACAGAGGCCTCCTTCGATGGGTTTGAACTCACTTCGTTACGAATCCGAAACGCCTCTACCAACGGTTTTACCATTGACGGTTCGCTTCGCTATGTCACCGACGATGAAGATTACGGAACGGCGGTCATGGGAGATCTGATGGCTGAAATAGAAACGAAGAGCCTGAAAGCTTCCGTAAATAAACCTTTGCCCAGATTTCAGATCAACTGGATTGCTGGTAAGAAAGACGGTTACCGGTATGGATATTTTGACGGAATGTTTGATATGGGTGCGGCTGGAGGATTAGGAAGCGGCCCTGTCTTAGTCAATGGCTTTGGTGTAGGCGTTGCGGTCAATATGTACCAAACGAAGGAGTTCGGAAGCCGCAAAACAGCCACCGGACTGAAGTTTTTACCTAAAGAAAAAGTCTATGGAGCTATGGTTTCAATATCGCTTATCACATCAGATTTTAAACAAAGAGGTTACGTGGGCATTTATTTTGAATTTGCAACCGATGGTGACGGGTTCCGAAAACTGACTTTATATGGCCAATGGGAAATCGCCAAAGATGCCTCTCCTTTGGCTGATTTTAATGTGAAGGATGTCCTTGAAAAAACGGCTGGCAGTTTACCAACAGCCCCAGGGACTTCCAGTGCTACTCCCGTAGCCAAAGCAAATGCCAACAGCACGCTGTATAATAAACAGGTATTTGATGCCATCAAGATGCTGGATGTGCCATTGGATGACAAATTTGCCCTGTTCAAATTCAACTTCATGCTCGATAACTCCGAAGAAGAATTTCATGCCGAAGGAAACCTCTACGGTTTTATGCACGTAAATCTCAATGAGACAAGCGACTCTGACGGATCCTATGTACGGGGAGCGGCCGATGACGAAGGTTTGGGCTTTTTGGGAATGATCAGTTTTAGGGCGCAAAAAGAGAAAGGCTATTTTTGGATAGGCCGTCCTGATCAGCCCTTAGCTATCGAAGCAATGATCAATATTGGTACAAAGCCCGACTCACCCACCTACATCCGTTTTGGGGCTACCTTCTTTATGGTTGGAGGAAATGTAGGATTGCCCAGTACGAAGGTCAAGTATTATTCTCTGTTGGAAAACGCCAAAGATCGAATCAATTCCGAACTGAGAGACCGCGGGAGCGACGAGGTTCATTTTGATTTGCCGCCTTCTTTTCAAATGGACGGTAATCGGTACTTTGCCATGGGTTTTTCTTTAGGAGGGTCGGTGGAGCTTAGTAACTCAGGAGCCAAGATTTTTCCTTATTTCCAAGCATCAATAGGTTTTGGGATGATGTTGTCGTACAGTCAAGTACCTACTTGCAACAACGCTAACTTCTTAGGTTCGGCAATTTTTCACGGTTCGGGAGAATTGGGTTTGAGCATTAATATAAAAGCCACTGGAAAAACGCGGTTTGCAATCCTGAAAGGAGCCTTTTCAGTAGGTGGGGTAGGAGATGGTAAAAAGAGTTACGGAGCTGGTGTGTTTGAATATAGCATTCTGGGAGGGATTGTTGAAGGGAAAGCCTTCTTCAAAGTAGGCAGTGCCCCTTGTTTAGACGCTCGTCAGTATAATTTAAGCAGCGATGTCAATTTGGTCACTGACATATCTCCCAAAGCCAATATCGAATCCAATACCGCCAATTTTACGGACGGAGAAGTGTACCTGAATGAAATGATCATCCTGAAGATCAACCCCGAAATTGCGGTATATGAGCGTTGTAACATCGTCGTTGACGAGCGTGATACCCTTGTCAATGTAGCCGTAGTGGCCAACTACAGTCTTAGCCCAATCAATAACATTCAGCGGTGGAAGGAAAAGCGTAAAGAGCGTCAGGACGATGAAATACGGTTTGTGGGACTTGATAAATCCTATAATAAAGTAAAACGCAGAGGACCCAAAAGTGCATTGTGGTGGGGAGCTAACCTTCACGTACCCTATCAAAATAATATCTTAAAAGTAAAACTGCTTATTACTGACGACGCCAATATACAATTCGGCGACGGCAATCGAAAATGGGATAAACTGGGTGACTTTGAGCAAAACTTCGAATTTCGATTCCGAACGGGGGCTTCCTTAAAAACAGAACACGTTCAAAAAAACCACGATTACTACATCCGAAATCCCTAACCTTTGATTCTCATGAAAAAGACATTCCTTATTTTATGTCTGTTGTGTCCAATCCTGTGGGAAGTAACCCTGGGTCAGACCAAGGTCGGAACTAAAACGCCCCTGAAAAGCAGTACCCGATCTACGGAAACAGAAGAGCCGGAAGCCTGCATCGGGGTGGCGGTGAAAGCCATCAACGGACATATTTATATCCGTTGGGTGCCTACTATGCAAAGTTATTGGGAGTTCGGTATCCAAAGCGGTTACGTAGTGGAACGGATTAACGCCAAAACGCAACAAAAAACAATCCTTCATGCTGCTGTCAAGCCGCAACCGGCCGCGTTATGGAAACCGTTTTTGGATAACAATGAACGCAACTATACCATTTTATACGCCGCCATTTATGAGCCGCAGGAGTATTCCAAAGATATACTACAACAGATGAGCGAGCGCCGGCAGTTATTCCAATTTGCGCTGTTCGGGGCCGATATGAATTTTCGGGCGGCGTGCATGGCTGGATTGGGTTTTGTGGATTCAACGGCCGTTGGCGGAGAACGGTATCAGTACATCATCAAGCATAAAATAGCTCCTAAATACGGGCTTTCTCCTACAGTTTCTGCCGAGGTGGGGCTGAAAGATACTATTCCTTTACCGAGTATTTCTGAATTTTTTGGGGTAGGTGGAACAAATAGTGCAATTCTTTTTGCCGCAACCAAAACACTAAAAAAGTACTATAATGCATACCGAATTGAGCGATCTGTTGACTCCGTTCAGTTTAAATCCATCAGCGATCTGCCGATCATCGTCACCAATAAACGGGACAGCCTGATGGTGAGTGACACCCTCGAAGACAATGATATTTATCACTATTATCGTATAAAAGGGTTAACTCTTTTTCAGGAAGAAGGGCCTTATTCCAAAATCATCAAACTGAAAGGAAAAACAAATCTTCCACGTCCCGAAATTTACTCGGCGCAAGTGCTTAACAAAGATACAGTCGAAGTCACCTGGCTTTATCGTGACAGTTTGAACCGATATATTCAAAAGTATCAACTGCTGACTTCCTTATTGAGAGACGGGCCATACACCCCAATCAGTGGGGATATTCCGCCCGAACAACATTATTTTAATTTTAAACCGCTGACACCCACGAAAGGATTTTCCTTCTACGTCAAACTACGTACTTATCCCAAAAAAGGAGAGATGATGGAAACCCTTCCTTATCAGATTGTTTTGGCCGACGACGACCCGCCAGCTCGCCCGAAAGGTCTGAAAGGAAAAATCGAAGTAAAAAAGGACATCGGTATCGTTACACTTTCTTGGGATGCCAATACAGACAGCGATCTGATGGGCTATTTTTTAACTCGAAAAATAGGTATTGAAACCGACTTTTCCCGAATCAATAATAAGGTCATTAAGGCAACTTCCTTAATAGATACCATTCCGCTCAATCATCTTCAAAAACAGGTTACGTACAGTGTCAATGCCATGGACGAGTTGTTTAAGCAGTCGGAAGCATCAGAGCCGTTGATTCTTCCGATTCCCGACATCAATCCCCCCACTTCACCCCTTATTGACAGTTTTGCGGTAGAAGATAAAAAAATCTTCCTACGTTGGACGCGCAGCTATTCCGACGACGTTCAAAAACACATTTTGTACCGAAAAAAACTACCCACGACGGCTTGGGAAGAAGTAATGACCCTGACCGATACCCTTCGGAATACGTACATTGATTCAAACGTGGTGGAAAAGAGCCTGTATGCTTACACATTGATTGCATTTGACAACGACCAAAACCAGTCCGAACCCGCCAGCCCAGTGGTTCTTGAAACGCCATACTTTACCCAAAACGTTGATTTTCTTCATTTTACCTCAGTATTGGATACTACCGAATATCGGGTCAAACTATCGTGGGAATGTAAGCAAACGGATAAAATTGACAATTTCTTGATTTATCGTTCCTCACAGGGAAAAGAACTGGCTTTTGTCAAAAAAATGGATAAAAACAACCGTGAATGGCGTGATTTGATTGAGGTTGAGCCCAATACGGTGTATAAATACGTCATTCGGGCTAAAATGCAGGAAGGGTACTTGTCGGGTTGGAAAGAAACTGAAATTGAGCTGAAACCATGAAAAAATACGTACTCCTTTTTTGGGTAATGCTGTCGGTAATAGCCCATACGTTTGCTCAGAATTTCTCCTGTACGGCAGGGAGCCCCGTAAGGGTTCAATTTACAGGTTGTGCCAGTACACCCACTTGGGCTGATAATGGTGCATCAGCCGCGACATTGCGCACCATTTCGTCCGCAGGAACATATACGGTCAATTGTGGAGGGACGCTCTACTCGTTTCGTATTACCAACGTCAATGCCTGCCCGTCATTCACTTGTGATTTAAGTCTCAATGCTTCTGTTAACCCCGTCACGGCTGGGCAAAGTTCGGCGTTGTCGTATGCGGGATGCAGTGGTGGTACTGTGACTTGGGATCGTGGCTTGGGCACTGGTAATAACAAAACGGTTTCTCCAACTGCTACAACTACCTACAACGCAACCTGTACACCTGCCAATGGAATAATTTGCACAAGAGCTGTAACGGTCAACTTTGTGGATTGTGCGGTAACTGCCAATGCAAATCCTTCCACCATTGTCGCTGGGCAAAGTTCAACATTGTCATTTACAGGCTGTTCGGGCGGTTCTGTTGATTGGGTGACCGATAAAGATGAAGGAGTAGGGTCGGGAAATAATGTGGTGGTCAGACCGACGGTTACGACCAACTACGTTGCGGTATGTAGTAAAGGGGGTGGCTATTGCTTGGGTACTGTGACAGTAAATGTAACAAATTGTGATATTACGGCCTCCGCATCATCCACTAACATCAACGCAGGTCAAAGCTCGACTTTGAGTTATACGGGCTGCGTGGGCGGAAGCGTGAGTTGGAGCAATGGTCTGGGGACGGGCAACAACAAAACCGTCACCCCTGCCTCATCGACCCGATACACAGCGACGTGTACCCCATCGGGCGGCGGTAGTTCATGCACGTCATCAGTGACAGTGAATGTTACAGCCTGTTCTGTGTTGGCTTTTGCTCAAAATACCAACCTCAATGTAGGGCAATCGACGATATTAGCGTATGAAAACTGTACCAATGGAAATGTGAGTTGGAGCAATGGTTTGGGAACGGGTAACAACAAAACGGTTACTCCTTCAACAACGACGACTTACACGGCGACGTGTACTCCAACTGGTGGGGGTAGTTCATGCACATCATCAGTGACAGTGAGTGTTACAGCCTGTTCTGTGTTGGCTTTTGCTCAAAATACCAACCTCAATGCAGGGCAATCGACGATATTAGCGTACGAAAACTGTACAAATGGAAGCGTGAGTTGGGACAACGGTTTAGGAACGGGCAACAACAAAACAGTTACTCCTTCAACAACAACAACTTACACCGCCACTTGTACCCCAACTGGCGGAGGTAGCCCTTGTACATCTTCGGTAACGGTGGATGTAACAAAGTGTACAATTACTGCCTCGGCTTCTCCCAACAACATCAACGCAGGCCAAAGCTCGACCTTGAGCTACACGGGTTGCGCAAGCGGAAGCGTGAGTTGGGATAATGGTGTAGGAACGGGCAACAATAAAACG
>JBDHXS010000339.1:0-7444 GCA_039810845.1 Runella sp.
CCCTTCGGCTCAACCTGAGCTTTGGACCCAAGAAATCTTTGAAAAATTGGCTACATGGCTTAAAACAGGTGGTAATTTGACCACTTATTGCTCAAAAGGATATGTCAAGCGGAATCTTAAAGCTGCTGGATTTACGGTTCAAAAACACCCAGGACCTAGTTATAAACGAGAGGTGTTACAGGCTATTCGGAATCAATAAAGACGCTATCGGAGAACCTCTACTTGTTGCCGAAAAACGTGGGTAGTTCCATCTTCAAAAGCTGCCTCAGCAACCACTACATAGTTTCCAAGCATCGGAGATTTCCCATTAAAAAATCCATCCCAAAGCGAATCTCCACTTTTTAAAGTAACGTTTTCGGTCCCATAAATAGCAGTTCCCCACCGATTGAAAACGCTAATAGAATTGAATTTAAGGCTTGGAAAAGGAAAGTAAGCGGCAAGTTGGTCATTAAGTCCATCGCCATTGGGTGAAAAACCTGTAGGAATGAATACCATTTTTTGACAATCGGCACGGAGGGTAATTTTTTGAGTAACCGTGCAGTTAGCTCCATCTTTTACCAAAATTACATATTCACCAGCGGTGAGTTTATCAAAAGAGTTGGTACTACGAAGTGTTCCAGCATTAAGAGAATACTCTAACGCATTGCCAGTGGCCTGAATCGTCAGTTTTCCGTCTGCTTCACTACAAGATACAGGAGTGGCGGCAAGGTTTACTAAGGTAGGGCCGCTGCTGGATGCAATAGTTGCCGTCTGTGTGTCAGTACAGCCTGCAGCATCTTTTAAAGTAACTGTATAAGTTCCAGATTTTATATTTTTAAAGCTTGTGTTTGCCTGGAAAGTACTCCCGTCAATGCTAAATTGAGCATTTGCGGCAGTAGTTTTTACGGTAATTTCCCCATTATCTTTTCCACAAGTAGTAGAGGAAGCTTGAACAGAGGCTATTTTGGGAATGATAGATTTGGCCAAGGTTGCTTGTTTGGTGGTGGCGCAACCATTGTTGTCTTTCACAGAAATAGTAAAATTGCCATCTGCCAATTTATCAAAAATATTGCTGCTTTGGAAAGTAGTCCCGTCCAGTGAATATTGGAGTGGGCTTATGCCTCCTGCAACTGTAATCGTCAGTTTGCCGTTGGGCTGACCGCAGGTGGGTTCTTGGATTTTTACATCAGTAATGGTGGGTGCAGACGCATCTTTTACCTCAACGGAGCGGTTGGTTGTACAACCATCAGAATCTTTTACCTGAATCTTGTAGGTATTGGCTGCCAATCCTGAAAATTGGGAAGAGGGTTGGAATGTAACCCCGCCGTCGGCACTGTATTGTAAACCTGTACTTCCTGTGGCAGTGAGTGAGATAGCTCCATCTTTTTTGCCGCAGGTAGAAGCCGTGACTTTGGCATCGTTAATAACAATATCAATAATGTCTATTTTAATAGGTATCGGGGGACTTTCAGAGTTGTAGAGCGTTTGAGTGATATAAAGCGTAGTGGTTTGACTGAGTTGAGGAGAAAAGTTATTGCCTGTACCAATTAGTTTAGTTTTCTTATCAGAATCGTACCATTTTAGGTTCTTGCCAGTTACTTGCAGATTGATAGGACTCCCTTTGCAAAATTTGGTTCCAGATTTTACCACAATACGGTAGAGTTCTACTTTTCCTCCACCGATTTCATCGCAGTATGATGGATTGACGATGTTGGTGTAAGTTCCTTTTAGACTTTCTTCAATTGGGTCGTACGTCAAATCCAAATCCCAGTAGCAGACATCTTTCGTATTGATACTTCCCTTGTCGTCAGATTCTTTGAAACGCACTTTGGTCATTGTAGCTGTGCCTTTTACATAAGCAAGGCCGCCAAAGGGTAGATTAGGATTGGCTGTTTGTACAGTGCCGCCGAGGGTAGTACCCGTTTGGGTGAAATTGGCAAAGTAATTATAAACCTCTTGGGTAGGATTGGAAGGATACGTTACTCCGAGCCAATAACCCGAAAAACTCTGGCAGAAAGCAACATCAATCCCTGTAAATGACCAAAAGAGTATCCAATAAAGATATTGAGTAGATTTTTTGATAGGCATATTTGGGGTGTTTATTCTTTGAGACTTTCAAAAATACAAAAAGCTACAAAGAAAAACTGCCCGCTAACTAAAAACCTATTTTACGTACTTATCAAAAGCATCCTGTTACTGAACGTGGTAGGCTACCTATACGATGTTTTGTGAATTGATCGCAGTGACGGCTGCAATCGCACATCATAAATCTGGAATGGTATGAGATTAATCAAATCTTCCCTTTGAGTTTTAGGTATTGCAACTTTCGCTCATGTAATTCTTCGCTATTAATGCCAAATTTTTTGACTGTTCGGGCTACATTCTTGGTTTTGGCAAAATATACAAGGGGGGCAAGGAATTCCTTTCGGTCGGGAGATTGCTCGTTTTGATAATCCTGTAGTAATTTGGTATATGGAAATAAATACACAGGTCGTATCTCTTGTTTTCGTTCTAATCCTTTTATTCCTTCTTGGCGATAGTATGTACACCATTCTTCGATTTCAGCAACGCGAACCCTGAAATCATGTGCAATTTTTGTAAGCTCTTCTCCAGCCAGACTTCGCTGTACGGCCTGAAAACGATATTCAGCGATTTCCGCAGGGGTGAATGGCTCGAACACTAACCGATAACTACCCTGGAGGCCAGAAACAATCCTTTCAATACTATTTGTTTGTTGGTCATCTCCTTCGATGGAAAAATACCAAGCACTATTTGTGCCTAAGGCTTTGGTAAGTGTAGGAAAACCTGGAGATTCCTGATAAAACTCTCTAATCTTGGTTGGAATATTTTCTTTAGCTGATAGCACTAACTGTTGTCCCTTTAGATTTAGTTCAATGTAAGGTTTTAGATAAAATGATTGGCAAACTTCCAAAAAGGATGTGATTCGGACACTTCGTTCCTCAAATTGACGAACTTCAGTGTATTGTCTTCCCATTTTTCGGGCAAAATCAGATAATGTTAAATTCAGATATTGCCTCACTTGTCTTATCCAGTTCATTTGTTGTAGTGGTAAAGTGTTGATAATAAGTGTTTTTTTGATTTCCTATCATTTTCGCTGATTTCAGTAACTCGTCTCGTCAAGTTTTACTTTTCCTCGAAAAGTCCAGAAAACGAAGGAAGTATAAATCCCTACTAATGGGACACCAATTGCCGCAAAAGTAAGCATGATTTTGAGCGTTTTTTCGGTAGAAGAACCATTATAAACAGTAATATGGAGCGTAGGGTCAATAGTGGATAAAATGATATTCGGATAGAGACCAACAGCCACCAATATCATGAGCATTGCTGTGACAAAGGCTGATGAGAGAAAAGCGAAAAAATACTTTCGGCGAGAAATCTGTCGAGTAATGTTGGCTACTGCCAAAATAGCCAATACTGGAAAGGCAAACATATACGGGACTTCTTTATAACGCGCCACCATGTGAGGAATATAAAGCAAGGTAGCTACTGAAGTAAGTGAAAACATCAGGACAAAGAAAATGGTGGTGTTTTTAACCAAAATAGTAAGTTTGGCATACAATCGATTTTCGGTTTTCATGACTAAATAAATGGCTCCGTGCATCATAAACAAGGCCAGGGTCGTCACTGAAATAAGTAACGAATACGGGTTGACAAGGTCAAGTAATGTACCCATATAAGTGTAGTTTTGGTCAATGGCTAAACCTTGAATGACATTCCCTAACACTAATCCCAGCGACAGTGCCAATAGAACACTTGAAGTACAATAACAGATGTCCCAGAGTTTACGCCACCAAATCATGGATTCTTTGGAACGAAATTCGATAGAAATAGCGCGAAAAATTAGCATAACCAAAAACACCATAAATAGCTCATATAAAGCCGAAAAAATAGTAGCATAGACGACGGGAAACCCAGCAAATAATGCGCCGCCACCGATCACGAGCCATACTTCATTGCCGTCCCAAACAGGACCAATGGCATTGAGGGCAATGCGACGGCTTTCTTCTTTCTTAAAAAATAGATGCAAAGCCCCTGCTCCCAAATCAAAGCCATCTAAAATGGCATAGCCACTTAATACTGCTCCGAGTACCAAAAACCACCAAGTAGGCAAATCTATACCGAGTATCGTTTCCATTAGTTTAAAATTGGATTATCTCTTCTTGAGTTGTCTGGTATTTCTTCGACGTGAAAATCAACAGGGCCATGCTTGATTTTTTTGTTGAGCAAATACAAGAACAATACAAACAACAAAGCATAAACCAAAGTAAACATAATCAGGGAAAACCAGACCTGCTCGGCCTTGAGTGATTGTGACAGGGCATCAGAAGTGCGTAATAAACCATAAACAACCCAGGGTTGTCGGCCTACTTCGGCAGAGTACCAACCTACTTGATTACCGATTTGCGGTAGCAGTACCGACCAAGCAAAAATCTGCAAAAGCCATTTTTGCTGAAACAATTTTCCTCGCCACCAAAGAAAAGAAGCCAGTAGGGTAAGCCCAATCAACGTCATACCAATAG
Source organism: Runella sp. (assembly GCA_039810845.1). Classification (GTDB taxonomy): domain Bacteria; phylum Bacteroidota; class Bacteroidia; order Cytophagales; family Spirosomataceae; genus Runella. Next base: position 4,521 of record JBDHXS010000339.1, read on the forward strand.
CGACCATGAGGTGATACGTTTGAAAGACAAAATTGACAGCTCTGGCAGAAGGGCGATTTTCTTTTGGAAAAGCATTTAGACCTTTAACGGGTGTTTTGAAATCCTGATGAAGCAAAAAAGTCAGACCTGCTGGAATTTTGAAGCCCGTTACTTTTTGATTTTTTGCATCTGTCCAACCAAGCAAATACATGTCGGCTATAGCCAATGAATCATAATGCCCTTCGAAAGCTGCTAATTTGGCGGGTTGATTGTGTGCTACACCATCGGCTGACCGATGACCTGTAAATAATTGTAAAAGAGAGGCAACGGTCGCTACTAATAAAGCAATCTTGAACCCTGCTTGGGCGATTTCGAGATCGCGTTTACGTAAAATGTAATAGGCATTAACACTTAGCACCAAAAAAGAACCCGCCAAAAATGATCCAATAATCACATGCGAAAGCCTATCCATACTGGAGGGGTTGAAAACCATTTTCCAAAAATCAGTGATAACAGCCCGTGCTTTCATGCCTTCACCTTCAATCTTGAAGCCTGCGGGAGTTTGTTGCCAAGAGTTAGCCACGACAATCCAAATCGCCGAAAACATCGAACCCAAAGCTACCATAATCGTAGAGAAAAAGTGTACTCTTGGACTGACCCGATTCCAGCCGAAAAGCAAAATACCTAAAAAACCAGATTCAAGTGCGAATGCGAAAATCCCTTCGGCAGCTAAGGCACTCCCAAAAACATCGCCTACATAACGCGAATAAACGGCCCAGTTGGTGCCAAATTCAAACTCCATTACGATACCCGTAGCTACTCCAATTCCGAATATCAAGGCAAAAATCTTAATCCAAAAACGAACCATTTGTTCATAGATAAGTTTGCCTGTATGGAGATACATGCCTTCCATAATCACCAAAACTACACCTAAACCGATACTCAAAGGAGGATAGATATAATGGAAAGCAATGGTGAATGCAAACTGTATGCGAGAGAGAATTTCTGTATTCATAGAGGTGCTGCAAATGAGGCTTAAAAGTACAAAAAAAGCCACAGTCTGAATAAACTGTGGCTTTCAATATGCCAAACTTTAGGTTCACTTATTTAACGTACTATAAGGATAACCTCTCTCTCAACAAGCCATATACCCATGTGCCTGAAATGGCACTAAGTAAAGTAACAATGACTGCTAAGTAGCCACTACCGATTTGTGCATATAATGGCCCTGGGCAAGCACCCGTAATAGCCCAACCTAAGCCAAATAACAACCCACCATAGATTTGGCCTTTAGAGAATTTTTTTGGGTGAAAACGAACTTCTTCTCCTGCTAAGGTTTTAATGTTAAATTTCTTAATGAGAAACACCGAAATCACACCTACGATTACAGCAGAGCCAATGACGCCGTACATGTGAAAACTGTGTAAACGAAACATTTCCTGAATACGAAACCAAGAAATGATTTCTGCTTTAACGAATACAATTCCAAATAGCACACCTACAATCAAATATTTGAAAAGAGCAAATCCATTTTCGATTTGAACCATGTCATTGGGTGCGTCGCACAGAAATTCTTCAGGTTCAAGAGCTATATTATTTTGTGAATTTTTCATGAGAATTATACTTGTTAAAATTAAAAAAGCTTGAAAATCAGTGGCATTAGCAAATGAGTAGTTATAAAACCACCCGCCATAAAACAACAAGTTGCAATCAGCGAAGGGAGTTGCAAATTAGATAGCCCCATGATAGAATGTCCAGAAGTACATCCACCTGCCCAACGAGTTCCAAATCCTACCATAAAACCGCCTATTACCATAAAAATAAGACCTTTGACAGAAAGTATATTTTCGATGCCAAACAAATCCAAAGGCATTAATCCTGAGAAATCTTGTACACCGAGTGCTTTTAAATCAGCAGCCGTTTGGTCGGAGATAAGGATGGTATCAGGATTGGTCAGAAAATGATTTGCTAAAAATCCCCCAATCAATGTGCCTGTAACAAATACTAAATTCCAACTTTCTTTTTTCCAGTTGTACTTGAAATAAGAAATATTGGCAGGAAAGCAAGCAGCACAAATGTGTCGTAAGGAAGATGAAATCCCAAATGACTTGTTACCAATCAGCAATAAGATTGGTACTGTAAGCCCAATCATCGGCCCTGCTATATACCAAGGCCATGGTTTTTTGATTAATTCAATGATTTCAATAGTGGCAAATAAGGTTTTTTATGTACTATATATGTTAACTATTGTGAAACAAAATAAGTTGAGCTTGAGGCTTGAAATTGTGTCATTATAGAATTCCTTGATTGGGCTACAATTTAGTCTGAATAATGTGATATTTAGCACCCTGCATCAAAAAAAGGCGCCCTCCTTTAAAAGAGACCGCCTTCTAAAATAATGATTTACGCCAAATTTTATTAGTAGCTATCGTTTTGTTTAAGATAACCTACTAGGTTCGACGCTCCGTCGATGGCCGTTTGAGGAATCGGGAAAATGCGTTTTTTCGGGTCATTGTTGGTCTTTTCAGTCCAAGTTCCTTCGTATTTACCGAAGCGAATCATGTCCGTACGGCGTTGAGCTTCCCAATAAAACTCAAACCCACGTTCACGGAAAAGCAAGTCGAGGGTCATGCTGGTCAAAGCTGGCGCAGGCGTACCTACTGCTTTGCGAGCAGCGCGTACCGTATTTACATCTGCCAAAGCCCCAGCGGCATCGTTGCTCTTGCGAAGTTTGGCTTCAGCACGCATCAAATACGCATCTGCCAAACGGAAAATTACGAGGTCAGCATCGCCCAAGTTACGACCAGAAGATGATTTTTTACTAAACTCATACTTCAACACGCGATAGCCCGTGTTGTAGTCGCTACCCGCCACAGTAAAGTTTACTTGTTCGGTAAAGTTCACGGCTAAGGTTGGGCGGTTACGCGTTACGTTGAAAAGTTTGC
>JBDHXS010000340.1:0-7437 GCA_039810845.1 Runella sp.
GTCCACAAATTTTTCACGACGAAAATGGGCTGAACCTGCCCCTCCCGCACCCGAGCGGCAGTTGATTTTTACGTAATCTATAAAATTGGAATTTGCCATAGTATCAATAAAAAAACTCGTATGGCTAATCAAAATGTAGCCACACGAGTTACAAATTTGCTAAAGAAACGGCAGAGTCTAACTCAAAGTACCGTTAAAATTTATTATTCGGTATCAATTGCAGAGCAAAGTTGACCAAAAATGTCTTCAATCTGCCCAATTCCGTTTACTACCGTTAGTTTGCCCTGTGCTTGGTAGTATGGCAAAACATGAACAGTTTTGTTGAAATATTCGTCAATTCTTTTCACCAGTTTATCTTCGTCATCGTCTGCGCGACCGCTTATTTTTCTGCGCTCGGCAATGCGGCGCTTGAGTTCGTCTTCGTTTACATCCAACTGCAATACCGTTTTGATGCCGCTGTTTTTAGAGGCAAGAAATGTATCCAATGCCTCGGCTTGTGGTACGGTACGTGGAAAACCATCAAAGATAATGCCCTTTGCATTGGGGTTTTGTTGGACTTCTTCCTCCAACATATCAATCGTGACCGAATCGGGCACCAGAATGCCGTTGTCGAGCAAGTCTTTTACGCGTTTGCCCAGTTCGGTTTGTTCTTTGATGTGCATCCGAAACAAATCGCCAGTGGAGATGTGAACCAGTTGATATTTTTCGATGAGTTTAGCAGCTTGGGTGCCTTTGCCCGCACCCGGAGGGCCAAAAAGTACAATGTTAAGCATCTGACTGAAAGGGCGTTTTGTAGAGGTAGTGCTACGATTTTAGATGAATGAAATGCAAATTTACAATTTCGTAACACTCCTCAACGGTTTTCAGTCACAAATAAAAAAGGATTTTGCTAAAATGAAGTAGGTTACGTCATTAAAATCCGTTTTAAGATACCGACATTGAGGTTTTTTGCCATAACTGATTGGTACAGTGGAGGGCTTTAAAGCCCAGCTTGAGGCATTACAGTTTGCTTTCTTAGTTACACTATCCAAAGAACTTTGGGCATACTTTTGTCTGTCTTCATCCAGAAACAGGATTCCATTCACTGGTTGATATAGTCATTTCACGGAGCTTTATAGTCATTTCACGGTTCATTATAGTCATTTCACGGTTTTAAGCCTCCTTAGTATCCCGTTTTTGCATCTTTCTAAGAGGGTATTGACTTTCTGATGGCCGATGTTCTATGTTTGGCTCGGATTTCTGCCGTATGAGCGGTTTGATAGTATGATTTTGTGGCCATGAAACATACCTCCAACTTATCCCATTCATTATGCGTCTATAGATTGCCTCAGTCTTTTACTACAATCACGTTTTCTATCCCCCATTTGCCTATGAAGCATCCTCTGATTTTGTAAGGTGTATTTCACATTTTTTAAAACAAAAAACCGTAATGACGGACGACCATGAAACAAAAACGATTATTGAAACCTTTGCTCTACGCCGCCACTGTGCTGCTGATGAGCGTGAGTTGTAAGAAAAAAGACCCCTGCGATGCTGGCTCCTGCTGTGGTGCGTCTGACCAAAAACTAAGCTATATCCAAACTGTAGAAAATGCACGAGCAGATGTAGGCTTTGGCGGTTTAATCATTGAAAATATAACGGATGAGGCACTGTTTTGTCATCAACAACAGGGCTTATACGATGGCAAATTAGAAATTACCTACATAGACAGACAACCCCAGCCCTTCAAATACCGGGTTTGGGGGAAATTATATAGCTGTGATAGCTGCCCTACTGCTAGTATAGGCACAATAAAAGTCTTTTACATTGATAAAATCGAAAAGGTCAATTAAATCTCTAAAACCATGAAAAAATATTTAATATTCATTTTAATTTGTTTAATCTATGGGGGGGAGCGAGTATTTGCCCAAAAGTATCAACCCAAATACATCCGTGAAGATAACAGAGAATTTAAAAGTCTCACTACGCAAGTTACACCAAACGGTTGGATAGAATTCAAAAAAGAAGCTAAACTCAATACCAATACTTTCTTCAAAGATTATGCCAACAGCCTTGGTCTCGGGCAGCATTACGACTTCAAATCCCTCAAAGACGAAACCGACACCAAATCAATTAGGCATCAACGGTTTCAACTTCATTACAAAAATATTCCTGTGGAGGGCGCAGAATTTGGGCTTCATTTTTCCGCCCTTGGTGGTGTTCTCACCGCCAACCATTTGTTTGTTTATAAAAACCTTATAGTCAAATAGTTGTATTTTGTAAACAATGTAAAATAGGTTTTGCCAACCTTCTGAAACAGACTATAAAAGTTATACACATCTATTTTATTTTTCATTCACTTATACCCCTCATTTGCCTATGAAGCACCCTCAAAAAGAAAGGTTAAACACTTTAAAAAACAGAAACATGAAACGATTATTCAAACCCTTGCTCTACGCCGCCGCTGTGCTATTGATGAGCGTGAGTTGTGCGAAAAAAAGACCCCACTTCCTGTGGTCCTGAAAATGGCCGCTATAAGTACATGAAAACCATCAAAAATGCACGCGCAGATTTATACCAAAGTGCCGGGTTTGTCATAAAAGGTGGTGACGCACCCCTTCTATGCCCTTTTCAAATTGAAAAGTTTGCCACTTATGAAAATACGTATATACCTAATAGGCCTCAGCCTTTTAAATATCGGATTTGGGGAAGGATATTCGACTGTAGAGCATGCCCTACATATACAAAAGATCCAGCTCTTTATATTGTTATTGACGAAATTGAAAAAGTAAACTAACCGACTGCTATCAGAAAATGTTAAAAAGGTTTGTTTTTGTTTAGCTATCAACAAAGTTGTTTCCTAAATTATTCTGACAAAAAATACAATCAGCTACATATCCACAAAAAAGGGGAACTTCCATCGGAAGCTCCCCTTTTTGCTGAAAAAGCGAAGCACCATTACTCCACTACAATGCGTTTTACCGTTCCGTCTTCATTCTGCACCACACTGATAAAATAAGTTCCTTTGGCGTTTTTCCCCAATTCCAGTTGGCCCACATAATCACCCGAAAAATCCTTGATTTCTTTCTTGCTTACTTGCTTGCCTTTGGTATCGGTCACGGTGATAGTCACGTCGCCTTTGTTGGGCGCATAAAAACGGATATTGAGTTCATCTTTGTCGGGATTATTGGGAAATGCCTCCAGACCGCGAATAGAAGCGGGTTTGCCACTGCCACCGATGTTGATGTCGCTGTGCCAAAACTCTCTGAATTTAGGTTCAAAATCGCGGCTCCAGTCTTCCATGTTGCGTTCCAATTTTCTCATTTGCGGCTCAATTCTTTTTTCGACGCGTTTCATACGATCAGCAAATGCCTCTTCGTCGAAATGGAAGTTAAAATTGCGGTTGTCATTGTCCCAGCGCTCTACACGACCCTCTTTGGGGTCGTATCTATAGACTTTACGCTCTTTGCCGTCTCTGGGGACAATGACGATGCGGTCGTTGTCATTTCGGAATACGCGGTCAGCTGAGTGGCTGTCTCCTTCTTCAATCACTACACTCAAGCGGCGGTTGGTGGCGTCTTTGTTGGTACTGCGCAGCGAGTCCACGATGGTTTTTATTTTGGTTTCGCGTTCGCTTTCTGAAAGATTATTATAAGTGTAGGTACGTTCAAAAGTTTCGGTTTTACCGTCTTTTTCCTCGCTCATGCGTATGCGCACGGTCACTTTGTCTGAATCCTTGTTTTCGATTTTTTTGTCCTGCGACATGGCGGTTGTGGCTACTCCCAGCCCAACGAGCACTGCAAAAAGAGTGATGTGTGTTTTCATGCTTTTGTTGATTTAAAACGCTCGGCAAGTTGTTAACTTTCTGGCAGTTTTGGTGTTAAAGTTTCTTAAAATGTGTTAAAGGGTAGATTGAATTTCGTTAATTTGATGTGCAAATTTTGCTTGGGTAAAGTCGTTTTTTGTTTAACGAACGTTGCATAGGATTGAAAAAAAATGATGACAAAACAAAAAATACGGTTATTGATCACCCTGATGGGATTGGCTGCACTGGGATTAGTGGGGTTTCAGTGGCATTGGATAACGAGTGCATTGACATTGCGGAATGAACAATTTAATTTGAAGGTATCGGATGCCATGCAGGATGTAGTGCGCAAGCTCGAAAAACAGGAGATTATTTACCTGATTCGCCAAAGGGAAGAAATTGAGCAACAACGCCGCAAACTCGAAGCCCTCAACAAAAACCGCCTGGCCAAAAATACCCAATCGCCTAACTATAATTTACCCGAAGAATACGCGGGGACTTATGGCCGAAGAGAAAAATTGACGGGTTCAAATCCAACCGATGCCCTGACGCCGCGCAATCGTTCTATGACAGATTTTCAGGTCAATCTCATTAATGAGTTTTTGAGGCAACGCAGTGATGAATTGCCGCACATTGAGCGTTTTCTGCGCATTCATGCCGAGCAGGAAAGGCTTTTTGATGCTTGGTTTGACCAAATGGGCCGTTCCCTTTGGCCTACTGACAGTACAGCTACCAGTTCAGTGCTGATGACGGTGCGGTCGTCAGTACAAAAAGCCCGACAAACAGCGGAAGCTACTCCCCAAAAAATAGTAAACAAAAAGCCGCAAGAGAAATTGGAGAAAGCAAGTTCTATTTCGCAGGCTGACTTATTGAAAGATGTATTCAAGGATTTGCTTTTCAGTAAACGTCCCGTCGAGCAGCGTGTTAATCGGTTGATGTTGGATTCGCTTTTGAAAAAATCACTTCGAGAGCGGGGGATTGGTATTGCTTACGAATTTGCCATTCAAAACGACGTTCATAAAAGTATTTTATTTTCGACGGCCTCTTATCGTCCTGATAGTACCGACTCTGAGCTTTTCCGCGCAAGTTTATTTCCCAACGAACTCAATAATATCCCAAGTCAATTGTTGGTTTATTTTCCCGAACGACAAGCATTTATTTTAGAAAATATGGGTTTTACCCTTATCAGTTCAGTATTGCTGCTTTTGGTGATTTTAGGGTGTTTCTACGTGGCTGTTGCTACTATCCTAAAGCAGAAAAAGTTGTCAGACATTAAAAATGATTTTATCAACAACATGACGCATGAGTTTAAAACCCCTATTTCGACGATTTCGTTGGCGGTAGGAATGGCGCGGGAACAAATAGAAATGAAAGCCGATGCTACCAAAGTTCATCGCTATTTGGGAATTATACAGGATGAAACCCAACGGCTTGGCGGGCACGTAGAGAAAGTGTTGCAGATGGCGCTATTGGACAGAGGTGAAATAAAGCTCAGGCCAATAGATGTCAATATACACGATGCTATAGAAAAAGTATTCAACAACCTAAGTGTACAGTTGGAGCAAAGAGGTGGTGAAATAGACCTAAACTTTGACGCAACCAATGAAATCGTACGGGCTGATGAATTGCACCTTACCAATATTTTGACCAATCTTATTGATAACGCCAACAAATATTCGCCCGAAATACCGCATATCACCGTAAGTACCCACAGTGACGATACTCATGTTTCTATCAGTGTAACAGACTGTGGTCGAGGCATGTCCAAAGAGCAACAAACCAAAATTTTTGATCCTTTTTATCGCGTTCCTACGGGCAATGTACACGACGTAAAAGGTTTTGGGTTGGGTTTGAGCTATGTTAAAAAAATGGTAGAAGCCCATGGGGGCACTATTCAGGTAGAAAGCAAATTAAACGAAGGAAGTACATTTACGATTCAATTGCCTTTGCAATAAGTCTTAACAATAGCACCATGACAAAATCGCCAACTACGAAAATCCTCCTTACTGAAGATGACCCTAATTTAGGTCAATTGTTGCAAGAATACCTGACCAACAAAGGCTATAAAATCGATTTGGCAACCGATGGTAATGCGGGACTCAAACAATTTTTGGAAGAATCGTATGACTTATGTCTTTTTGATGTAATGATGCCGAAAAAAGACGGCTTCTCGTTGGCCAAAGAAATTCGCCTGACGGACAAAGAAGTACCTATCATTTTTCTGACAGCTAAAAGCATGAAGGAAGACACCATTCAGGGCTTCAAAGTAGGTGCTGATGATTATATCACCAAGCCTTTTAGCATGGAAGAATTATTGTTGCGCATACAAGCAGTACTGCGACGTTATCAAAAAACAACTCAAACTTCTGAGCCGCAGCACAGTTTGTTTCAGTTGGGAAAGTACTCTTTTGACTTTGACCATCAATTACTTACTCAAAACGGTACTACCCAAAAATTAACCAGTAAAGAAGCGGCTCTGCTCAAACTTTTTTGCGAAAACAAAAATCAGCCTATCAATCGGAGTTTAGCGTTGAAACTGATTTGGGGCGATGATTCATATTTCAATGCCCGAAGTATGGATGTATATATCACCAAACTACGTAAGCACCTCAAAGACGATGCTTCCCTACAAATCATGAACTTGCACGGTGAGGGATTTAAGCTGTTGGTCGATGAGTAACACGTTTCAACTACCAACTTTGCTGTTTCGGATTTTAAATCCGAAACCATACAGTTCTGGATTTAAAATCCAGAACAGCGACAGGCTCCCCAAGTTTCTAAAACTGGGGAAGCCTGTCGCTATTTATTTTCTTTTTCTTGTCTTTTTCTCGGGAGCTTTTTCCTCTACTACAGGTTGCTCCACAGGAGTAGGAATCGTGAGGTCTTTGATACGAATATTTCTAAACCGCAACGTATCACCGTGGCCCAAAAATCCAATGTAGCCCGAGGTACGACTCAGTCCAGGATGTTCGCGGTGGTCGGCAGTACCGTTTTTGGAAGCTTCGGCCAAATCTCCTTCCATAATTACTGTGCCGTTGAGCGTTACTTTTACTTTAGAGCCTTTTACGACTACTTCCTGATAGTTCCATTCTCCAACAGGCTTGAGGAAACCGCGTTTGGCAGGAATGATACCGTAGGCCGAGCCGTGGTATTGGTAAGGTTGCAGGGACTTGTAAATATCAGCTTCGTTGTCCAAAATTTGTAATTCCGTACCTACGTAAGCGGCATCACCTTGAAGCGGGGCGCGAATTCCGAGGCCATTGTTGGCACCTGGCGTCAACAAAAACTCAAAACGGAATTCAAAATCGCTATACTCATCTTTCGTATATAGGTTGCCTTTTCCACCACGGTTAGGATAAACAACCATCTCACCATTTTCGATGACATAGTCAGTGGTATTTCCTTGCCATTCAAACATATTAGTGCCGTCAAAAAGCACTTTGAAATTATCTTTTTTCTCTTGTTCACTTAAAACAAAAGGTTCAGGACGGGGAAGTTCTTTGACATAAATATCGCGATAGGCAACAAGGGTTCCGTGGGCTTGCAATTCCAATTGCTCCATGGCAAAAATGGGTTGTTTACGATCCCAGTAGTTTTCCAAAACCACATTATCTACCACTAATTCTCCATTGAGTTACACCGTTACGCGGTCG
>JBDHXS010000341.1:0-7432 GCA_039810845.1 Runella sp.
AATACAAGCTGAAGCCATGAAAAAAGCACAACGTTGGTTTATACTCAACCGCCTGCTCGACGATTTTGCCTACCACAGCGTGGTGCGTCCCACGGTACAAAAAGTGGGGCGGGAAAAAGGCTGGAATGTCTATCGCCTGACTGACGCCCAAACACAGGAAATAGAAGCCCTTTGTCGGGGAGAATTAACTAGCTATGCCGCATCTCAAAACTTTGGACTCAGGAACTTAACCTTCGACCTGCCATGGAATCGTACATTTGAGGCAGAGATTGATTTTGAATTAAAATAGAAACCAAAAGAACCGCCAAATCTTGGAGATTTGGCGGTTCTAAACCTTTGGAATATGATAGCCCTCGGACTTTTACTGATTTTCTTAGTGTTTGCCACACTAATGTTCCTACGCAAACTCCCCGCGCTATTGGCCTTGCCCGCCATGGCGATTTTAATCGCGGTATTGGCGCAACTGCCCATAACCGATATTCTCAATCACATTGTAGCGCAGGGTTCAATCAAACTGGCACCAGTGTATGTGTCGGTGTTTGCGGGAGCCATGATGGGACGTGTGCTGATGCAGACGGGCATTGCTGAAGATATTATCAAACGAGCCGCCGAATTCGGAGGAGAAAAGCCACTGATTGTGTCATTCGGGCTAATGTTAGTGACCATCATTTTGTTTACCACTCTGCAAGGGTTGGGGGCAATCATCACCGTAGGCTCGTTGGTACTGCCCATCATGATGAGTCTGGGCATTCCACGCAAACTGGCAGGTACGCTGTTTTTGCTGGCCTTCGGAACAGGCTTTATCTTCAACCCGATTTTATTTACGCTTTATCGCCAACTGCTCCAACTTCAAGACAATGAAGCACTTCCTGCTCAAGTTTCAACCTTTGCTTTCATTTTGACGGGTTTGATGCTCATTACGGTCGTGGCATATGCACTCATTTCCGCCAAGCAATCGGGTGAGCTATTGCTGATGAAAGCACCGAAGGCTTCTCGGGAGGTTTCAAAGAAAAAAGTCCCACTGATTGCCCTGCTGACGCCCGTGGTGCCGCTGGGGCTGTTTTTCGGGTTCAATGCTTTCGGTATTAAATTAGACTTTATTACGACATTTATCATCGGGTCGTTGTTCGCTATTCTGACCACCGATTGGCGCAACGGTGTGAAGGTCTTGACGGCTTCGGCCATCAAAGGCATCGAAGACGGAGCGCCTGCAGCTTTGCTGATGATGGGTATCGGGATGCAACTCAATGCCCTCAACCTTGCCCCCGTCAAAACAGCATTACAACCACTCATCGTGGCTCTACCCTTTGGCTCGGCTCTTTTCTACATCGCCTTCTTTGGGTTGCTGTCACCGTTGGCATTATACCGGGGGCCACTCAATATCTTCGGCATCGGCATCGGGTTATTTACCATTATGTTCGGTACGGGAGTATTGCCAGCGGTGGCGTTATTGGCGGCTATCATGTGTGTGGTACAAGTCCAAAATATCTGCGATCCCACGAACACCCACAACGTCTGGATTGCTAATTTCACAGGTATTCGGGTGGAAGATCTGACCAAAGAAACGATACTGCCAATGGTGGTAGTATGTATTACGGGTTTGGTAATTTCGGCAGTGCTGTTTTTGTGAAGACGTAGTTCTAAAAAGTGTATTTTTGTTAGAAATATAGTCTTTGTAAGAAATCAGCATTTACGAAATTCAAAAAGCCTTTTAGCCATACTCCTCACATTCTTGGTAATAGAGAAAACTCCTAAACCCATGGTATCAAAAAAGATTGGATCTATAGCCCCCAACGCTCAGGTTTTCGATAAAAAATTGAGCAATCAACTATTAGCAAAATTCTCAACTTAACTCAAAAGATGCTCCGACTGGTCCGAGTAGGTATAGATGTAGGCGGCACCTTTACAGACGTGGTAGTGATTGATCACGCTACACAGGAGGTGATTTCGCAACTCAAAGTTCCCACCACACACAATGCCGTCGAGGGCGTGGCGTTGGGCATCATCAATGCTATTCGACGAGCGCTCAACGAATTGGGCATTGCGCCTGAAAACGTGGTGTTTATCGCCCACTCCACCACCCAAGCTACCAACGCCTTGCTCGAAGGCGATGTAGCCAAAGTCGGCGTAATCGGCATCGGCAAAGGCCTTGAAGGCATCAAAGCCCGCATGGATACCCAAATAGCGCCGATTGAACTGGCTCCCCAACGCTTTCTCAGTCCTGAAAATGTATTTTTGCCGACTCCCCAACTCAACGAACAGACTGTTGATGCGCACCTGCGTCACTTTGCACAGCAAGGCGTGGAAGTGGTCGTGACATCAGAGGCCTTCGGAGTAGATCAAACGGACAATGAGGATTTTATTAGCAACAAAGCCCGCCAGATGGGCTTGTTTGCCACCAGCGGTCACGAAGTATCTTCGCTCTACGGACTACGGGTGCGTACCCGCACGGCGCTAATTAATGGGGCTATTTTACCCAAAATGATTCATACTGCCACCATGACTGACGAATGCGTGAAGCAGTCGGGAATCAAAGCTCCACTGATGATTATGCGCTCTGACGGTGGCGTGATGAGCGTAGAAGAGGTACACCGCCGACCTATTATGACCATGCTCTCTGGTCCAGCGGCGGGCATTGCAGGTGCACTTATGCACGAGCGGGTATCAGACGGTATTTTTATAGAGGTAGGTGGTACGAGTGCTGATATTTCAGTGATACGAGACGGGCAGCCTCAAACCAAAGCCGCACGCGTAGGCGGACACCGAACGTACCTCAATACCTTAGATGTAAGGACACTGGCCATAGCAGGCGGCAGTATGATTAGGGAAGTAGGTGGCCGCATTGTGGACGTTGGTTCTCGCTCGGCACACATTGCGGGGCTTAACTACGCCTGTTTTCAACAACCTGATATTTTCGTTGGTGCTAAGCTCGTTCACCTGCGCCCCACCGAAAAAGACACCGACGATTATACCGCCATCGAAACCACCAATGGCCAGCGTTTTTCACTCACACCTACCTGCGCTGCCAACCTGCTCGGTGTCATTCCTAACACTGCCTTTGCCAAAGGCAATGCCGAAGCTGCCTGGGTGGCGTTCAAACCTTTGGCCGATAAAATCGGCAAGAGCGTAGAAGATACCGCCCGCGACGTGTTGGAAATATCGTGCCGTAAAGTGGCCAAACAAATCGAGGCACTTATTACAGAATACCACCTCGATCGCAATATGGTTGAACTGATTGGCGGCGGTGGGGGAGCGGCCTCGCTGGTGCTGTTTACGGGACAACTCATGGGCTTGCCCGCCCGCCTTGCCAAAAGAGCCGAGGTGATTTCGACCATCGGCGTGGCGTTGGCTATGGTACGAGATACTATAGAACGCAACATTGTGAATCCCTCTCCCGATGATATTCTAACAGTACGGCGAGAAGCCGCCGAAGCTGTGATGAAGATTGGAGCCGTATCCGAATCCATTGAGGTACAAGTGGAAGTGGATACCCGACGCAACCTGGTACGCGCCACGGCGTTTGGCACAACTGAACTTAAAAAAGATGAAAATACTGTTAAATCAGCCACTTTTAGCGACTGTTTAGCAGCAGCGGCACGCTCTCTACAAGTAGAATCAATCAATGTCAAACTCTTGGGACAAACATCCACGCTGTATGTATTTGCCCATATGCAAATTTCAACGTCGTTTTTCGGACTTTTGACAAAAAAACAAAACCGCATACGCATCACCGATAAAACAGGCGTGATTCGCCTCCAACGCAGCCATGCCGAGGTAGTCGCTACGGATATTGCTGAAGTACTCAAAGACCTCGAAGAAGTCATAAACAACCTAACCGACTTCGGTGACGCTGGGCGAAGCCTGCCTGATATTCACCTGCTGGTGGGGTCACGCATCATCAATCTGTCGGGGCTGGCTGATTTAGGACAAGCCTTGGCATTGGCTAAGACGGAATTGGAACATTTTGCGCCCGACGAAACGGTCCTAATTGTGGCAACGAAGAAGTAAAACTTGAATATGATACCTCTAAACCTCAATAATATGCAAAAAATACTCATCATCACGGGCGATGCAGGCGAAGGTTACGAATGCCTGTACGCCAAGCACCGTTTTGAAGAAGCAGGTTATCAAGTCCACATTGCTGCCCCCAATAAAAAACGCCTCAATTTGGTCATTCATGATTTTGAGGAAGGCTGGGATACTTATATCGAAAAACCTGGCTACGGCGTAAACGCCGACCTCAGCTTTGCCGAAGTGCAGCCAGCCGATTATGAAGCCATACTACTGCTCGGAGGCCGAGCACCTGAGTTTTTGCGTCACAATGAGCAGGTTATCAAGATTGTGCAAGCCTTTGACCAAATGCAAAAGTTTATTTTCTCAATTTGCCACGGCGTCCAGATTTTAGTAGCGGCGGGCTTGGTCAACGGCAAAAATCTCACTTGCTACGAAAATGTGCGTTTTGAAGTAGAAATATGTGGTGGGAAATACGATGGTACCCGCGAAGCAATCCGCGACGAAAGATACGTTTCGGGACAAACGTGGCAGTCTCATCCCGATTTTTACCGTCTGGTTTTTGAATGTTTACAACAGTAGCCATAGGCTGTATGCCCTATGCTTTAGCCGAATGAACAAATACATAAAAAGTAGTTTTACAACCGACCTCCTCATTGCAGGAGGCGGTGTAGGCGGTTGCGCCTGTGCATTGGCAGCCTGCGAAGTAGGTTTGCAAGTGATCCTTACCGAAGAATCTGATTGGATAGGTGGCCAATTGACCACCCAGGCCACACCACCTGACGAACACGGCTGGATAGAACATTTCGGCTGCACTCGTTCATATCGGCAGTTTCGAGAGGCAGTCCGTCAATACTACCGAACGCATTATCCGCTTACTCCTGAAGCCCATCAAAACCTATTCCTCAACCCTGGCAACGGTTGGGTATCGCCGCTATGTGCCGAGCCAAAGGTATTTTTGGCCGTGTTAGAACACCTATTGGCACCCTACATCGCCAACGGGCAGCTCACTCTGCTCAAAAACCATGTTCCTACTATGGCACGGACGGCCCGTCCGTGGATACAATCGGTCGCTTTTCGAAATCTGTTCACGGACGAACTCGTCGAGATCACCGCCTCATACTTTGCGGATGCTACCGAATTGGGCGATTTACTACCGCTGACAAATACCGACTATGTAACAGGTGCTGAAAGTCAGAGTGATACGGGCGAGCCAAGTGCCAAGCCTGACGCCACCCCCCACAACTCGCAGGCATTTTCAGTTTGTTTTGCCATGAGTTACCACGAAGGCGAAGACCACACTTTGCCGAAGCCTGACAATTATGATTTTTGGCGCACATTCATCCCGCCCCTCACGCCCCCCTGGGCTGGAAGGCTGTTGAGCCTGAAAGCTATCAACCCTCGTACGTTGCAACCTGTACAGTACAATTTTCAACCCAACCGCGAGCCCAATAAAGCCTTTGCGGGGCTGTGGACTTACCGCCGTATCTTACACCAAGAAATTTTTGAAGAAGGTGTTTTTGATTCCGACATTACGCTCGTCAATTATCCTCAGATAGACTTTATGTTGGGCGATTTGGTCAATGCTACTTATGAGGAAAGGGAAAAACTTATCGCCCAGGCCAAACAGCAAAGCCTTTCATTTTTGTATTATTTGCAAACCGAATGCGGCTTCAAAGGTCTTAAAATCAGAGGCGATATCACCGACACTGCCGATGGATTGGCAAAACGCCCCTACATCCGGGAATCGCGCCGCATTTGGGCAGAATTTACCATCAAAGAGCAGCACGTATCTGCCGCCTGTCGCCCCCAAGAGACTTATGCCGAGCCATTCCAAGATTCGATAGGCGTCGGTTTTTACCGCATAGACCTCCATCCGAGTGTGGGCGGTGACAATTACGTGGACGTAGAAAGCCTGCCGTTTCAAATTCCGCTAGGAGCATTGATTCCAAAAACGACTGAAAACCTGCTGCCCGTTTGCAAAAACATCGGCACCACCCATATAACCAACGGATGCTACCGCCTCCACCCCATCGAATGGAACATCGGCGAGGCAGCGGGTTATTTGTCGGCTTACTGTTTAAAGCACAGCCTCACACCACGTCAAGTACGTAACGACAGCGATTTATTAGCCGATTTTCAGCATATTTTAAAAGAAAAAGGCGTCGAAATCGAATGGCCCGCTGGGTTAAAACTCGAAGAAGGCGACCCGCACATTCATGCCATGTAGCAAAAACAAAGACCTTCCAAATCTTGGAGATTTGGAAGGTCTAAAACTAACCTTAGCTCAAAAAGTGATGGCGCAATACCACTCGAATGACCCCGTTTTGTTGGCTCAACAAGCTGGTATTCGGATAGATTATGCTCGGTGGAAGCCTGTAACTTACGGAGAATTTGACCGAAAGACCTGCACCATTACCATCAATCTGAATGCCCCGCTTTCCATTCGTGAAATCTTAGCACACGAATTGGGACACTATTTTACAGAGTTAGAAAACCCAGGATTGGACAAAGCCGCGCATGAAGCATCGGCAGAAGCCTTTTCCGCTACCCTCATTTCTCAAACACCCTTTCCATAACCAACGCGTACGCACCCAGCATTTCAGCTTTTTCGCCTAAAGGCGATAGTTGAAATTCGGAATCGGCCAGCAACTGTGGCAGCGTATGCAGGCTGAGTCCTTTAATAATAGCGTATTTCAGTAACTCCCCCACTTCTCCAAATCGCCCACCCAAAATCAGCAATTCGGGATTAAACACCTGAATCATCATAGACAACGCCTTCCCCAACTGCTCTCCCATTTCAGACAACAATTCATTGGCCTGTCGGTCACCTTGCTTTGACAGAGCCAAAATGTCGCGATAATGCAGCTTCTTGCCAGTTTTCTCAACATACATCTCTTCCAAAGATGCCCCAGACACGATGGTTGAAAGGCAGCCTTTTTTGCCACAAATACACCATTTATCGTTATCAAAAAACGAAATGTGTCCAAACTCTCCTGCAAACCCAGAATGACCGTTGTGGATTTGACCATTTGAAATTAGCCCGATGGCCAATCCCCGGCTTAGATTAATGTAAATCACGTTGTTTTTCCCTTTAGCCAGCCCAAACGCCTGCTCTCCCAAAGTCATAAAGTGGGTATCGTTGTCAATAAAAACAGGGTAATTCCAGTATTTTTCGAGGAGTTTGGTGAGGGGTTCGTCAAAATGCAAGAACGAATGGCTGATGCCTTTTTCGCGATTGACACGCCCCGTAATGCCGATGCCTATACCCAAAATTTTACTTTCTGGAATGCCTTTTTTAGCGATGATCGCGGGGACAGTTCTGACCAAAAAATCAAAGGCCTCTTCACGCCGACTGATGTCAAAATTATCAGTTTCGTAGTCGTAAATCACCTCATGGTTGAGATTGACGATACTCATT
>JBDHXS010000342.1:0-7427 GCA_039810845.1 Runella sp.
GAGCGACTTCCATACCCGACATAGATTTCATATAGCGTTCTTCGGCATCAAGCATTTTACGATTGGGTATCATCTGTTCGCCCTGAATCATAAAAGAACCCATGCCCTGATTCATGCCTTCGTGGTATAATGCACCCGCCCGACTCCACATCATATAGTTGTACGGGGTCATAAAGAATCCAGCACCAAATTTGGGGGCCTCCCAGTTTCGAGCACCTTCGGCGTATGCATCCAGTTCTTTTACTTTGGCATCCATCATTTTCAAATCGGGGTGGGTTTCCTCAATTCGATTGAGTATCCCGCTCAAATTCAGTTTTTGTTGCGCTTCGCAAACAATAGCATAGAGCAATAGCCCTACTGCTAACCATGGCTTTTTACTCTTTAACATCATAAAGTTCAATTTTTCCGTATCGTTTGAGCTCCCGCTCTTTGGTCATCTCAAACACAACGGGTGTAACTAACAGCACATAAATTGTAGAAGTAATGGTACCGCCAATGAGCGGAATCGTAATGGGCAGCATCACATCTGAACCTACGCCCGTTGCCCACAGAATAGGAATCAGACCAAACAAAGAAACGGAGACGGTCATGAGTTTAGGGCGAAGTCGTTGGGCTGCTCCTCGAATCACATATTCACGGATATCCGCATTGGTGATGGTGTCTTTTGAATTACCATTAGCAGCGACCAAATTTTGCATAGCTTCATTGAGATAAATCGTCATAAGCATAGCGGTTTCGATAGCCATACCGAAAAGAGCAATGAAGCCCACCGCCACCGCCACCGAAAGATTTACCCCGTAGAAATAGACCATATAAACCCCGCCAATGAGGGCAAATGGTACGGTAATCATGGTAATAAGTGCCTCTTTCATGGAGTTGTAAGTGAAATACAACACGAAGAAGATAATGACCAGCACGATGGGCAAGATGATTTTAAGGGTACGATTGGCACGAATTTGGTTTTCCCATTGCCCACTCCATTCAATAAAATAACCTTTTGGCAGTTTTTTTACCGAAGATTCCAATTTCTTCATCGCTTCCTCAACGGTGCTTCCCAAATCTCGGTCTCTGACATTGAAAAGTACCGTACCCCGAAGCATGGCATTTTCTGAGTTAATCATAGGTGGTCCTTCGGAAATTTTCACTTCGGCAACGGCATCCAAGGGAATTGGGCCGTAACTTGCGGTTTGAACCTGCATCCGTTTTAGGGCTTGAATATTGTTTCGGAAGTCTTGGGCAAAACGAGCATTGACCGTAAAACGCTGACGACCTTCTACGGTAGTAGTCAGAATCATACCTCCTAAGGCACTTTCTACAATCATATTTACGTCATCAACACTCAGTCCATAACGCCCTATTTCTTCCTTTTTGACTATTATATCAATGTACTTACCACCTGTAATGGGTTCAACATATAAGTCTTTTATCCCGTCAATCCCGTCCAATTGCTTTTTGAGCATCTGCGAAACCCGATTGATTGAATCTAAACTTTGCCCGTACACCTTCAAACCAACATCGGTGCGAATTCCCGTCGAAAGCATGTTAATGCGATTGATAATGGGTTGCGTCCAGCCGTTGGTTACACCTGGGATTTGCAGTTTAGCATTCAGTTCGTTGATAATATCATCCTTAGTTTTGCCTTTACGCCATTCACTTTTGGGTTTGAGCAACACTATCGTTTCCAGCATACTGATGGGTGAATTGTCGGTAGCGGTGTTGGCTCGACCTGCCTTTCCCATAACGTGGCTTACTTCGGGCACGGTTTTCATCAATTTATCTTGTACTTGCAGCAAGCGTTTTACTTCTGAATTAGATACGTCCGGGAGAGTAACGGGCATAAAGAGCAACGAACCTTCGTCGAGTGGGGGCATAAATTCCGTTCCTAAATTTAACATCATCGGAACACTAACGGCCAAGGCCAATAGGTTAATACTAATGGTGGTTTTGCGATACTTTAAGCACCATTTTAGAATAGGGGTATAGATTTTTTCGAGAAATCGGTTGATTGGATTGGCGCTTTCAGGTTTCAATTTTCCCCGAAGTAGTAGAACAATCAGTATAGGAGTTAGGGTAATTGCCAAAAACGCATCAACGAGCAGGATAAATGTTTTAGTCCATGCCAAAGGGGAAAACAGCTTGCCTTCCATACCCGTCAGTAAAAAGACAGGCAGGAAAGAAGCAATCGTCACAATCGTCGAAAAAAATACCCCAGGGCCTACCTGTTTCGATGATTTTTCGATAATTTCCGATCGTTCATCGGGGGTAAGCGGGTCTTTTGAGACTCGAAATTTGTTTTTAAACCAACTCATAGACTTTGATTTTTTTCTTTATCCAATTGGGCTTCCGAAAGATGTCGATACGCATTTTCCACCATTACAATACCGTCATCTACCACTACACCAATGGCCAAAGCAATGCCAGTTAACGACATGATATTTGAAGAGATACCAAAGGCATTGAGCAGAATGAAGCCAATTGCCACTGAAATAGGCAACTGTATCAGAATGATTAAGGCACTGCGCCAGTGTAGCAAAAAAATGAGAACTACAATCGAAACAGTTATCATTTCTTCAATCAAGGTTCCTTTTACTGACGCTACTGCCGCTTCAATCAGCTCGCTGCGGTCATAGGAAACCTTAAATTTGACGTTTGGCGGAAGCCCTTTTTCGACTTCCTTCATCTTGATTTTTACGTCCTTGATAACTGCATCAGCATTTTCACCGTAACGCATCACCACGATACCACCCACTACTTCGCCTTCACCATTCACATCGAAAATGCCCAAACGGAGCTCTCCGCCCATTTGAACGGTAGCTACATCTCTTACCCTCACAGGAACGGAGCCATAATTACCCACTGGTATATCTTCAATGTCTTTGACATTTTTGATGTAACCCAATCCCCGCACGATGTAGGCCATGTCTGACATTTCAAATTTTCGACCTCCCACATCATTGTTATTCTTACGAATGGAATTCAATACATCCATCAGTGGCACGTTGAAATAATTGAGCTTGTACGGGTCAATATTGATTTGATACTGTTTGCCAAAGCCTCCAAATGAAGCTACTTCACTCACCCCTTTCACGGTTTGTAAGGCAAATTTGACATACCAATCCTGTAAGGCTCGTTGCTCCCCTAAGTCCATGCCAGGGGCTTCGAGGTGATACCAAAAAATGTGTCCAACACCCGTGCCATCGGGGCCTAATGAAGGCGTTACTCCTTGTGGAAGTAATCGTTGGGCATAATTGAGTCGTTCCATTACCCGAGTTCTTGCCCAATAGACATCTACATTGTCCTCAAAAATGACGTAAACAAAGCTCATACCGAACATAGAAGTACCCCGTACATTTTTGATGTTGGGTATTCCTTGTAAGTTTGAAACCAATGGGTATGTGATTTGGTCTTCAATGAGCTGTGGACTACGGCCCATCCATTCGGTAAAGACAATGACTTGGTTTTCGGATAAATCAGGAATGGCATCAATGGGGTTGGTTCGGACAGAATATACACCCCAACCAAACAAGCCCAAGGCCAGTACCATCACAATCAATTTATTGTGGAGGGCAAAATGAATGAGTTTTTCTACCATACTATTTTATTCAATTTGTTCGTCGTAGCTTCTATTTTCCAGTTAAAACCAGCCCTTTTATGATGCCATTGTCTTCCCATACGCAAAAAGCTTGTTGCTCATTGAGCATGGACACTCTTGGAAATCTGCCTGTGCCTAAACTCGTCGGTTCTTTTTGCCCGGACTGACTCAGCCAAACTTGACCCTGATTTTGCCATGCGATAAACGTGTTTTGGTTACCGGTTGCAATAGAAGCATTTCGACCTTGTGCCAAGAGTTGTTCAGGTTCACCCAGCTTTGCAGTGAATAGTTGATTTTCTCGCCGCCATACCGACGTTAATACGCCGTTTGTATTCAAGCTGATTCCTCCACCGTCCATTGGGCAGGCGTTCAGTTTCCATGCTCCATTTCCCATTTTTACGGCGGGTTGAAAGGTGTTTCCTCTATCTTTTGAAGCAGTTATGTACATATCCCGTGAACCACTAATCCAGTTCCTGAACATCACAACCACCTGTTTGTCTTTCATAAGAATGGATGGCTGACAACACTCACAGACTGTCGAATCGGGTGAACGATAGATAAGTTTATTCTTACCCCACGTTTGACCACCATCCTTAGAAATTGCGCCAAAAATCTTGTTTTTCTTATCGTCTCTCAGGTCAAGCCAAGCCACAAAAAAAGTACCCTTACCATCGCTCGCTAAGGCATTGAAACCTTCTTTGGCGATTTCTGGTATATCATTGATAATAAGGTGGTTTTGCCACTTGCCCGTTTTACGATTAAGCACATAGGCATACAAATCGCCCTTCTTATCTATGGCAGTAATCACTGTGGAAAAACGAGAAGAGGCAATTTGTGGCCCTCTTGACACGCCCAAATGCAACCCTTGCAAACTATCAACCAAAACAGGCGAAGTAAAAGACTGACCTTTATCTTGTGAATAAGCGTAATAGAACGCATTACCCTTACCGAATACCATTTCAATGGATTCATTTTCGCCTACACAAATGGCAGGTTGAATGCCTTTGGTGGAGAATAAGGCTTGTTGCCCACGGGCGACCGTAGTGACAATGACAAGTATTAGAATTATTCTACTAAGCATCGTATTGAATGATTAAGAAAACTATTTAGGTGCTATTTCACTTCAAAATTTAGCATCATCCCGTCGTCTTCGTGTTCGAGGTTATGGCAATGAAACACAAACTTGCCTACCTTCTCAAACTTGGTGATAATCCTTACTTTTTCGCCAGGCATGACCAATACGGTATCTTTCCAACCCTTTTCATGTATCAAAATGTTGCCACGTCCACCTGTGCGACTGAGGACTTGAAAAAACACACCGTGCAAATGCATGGGGTGGGGTTCGTCGCCATTGGTGTTGTCAAATTCCCAGATTTCGGTGCTGTTCAGGGCTACGCTTTCGTCAATACGGTCTATATTGAAAATCTTCCCGTTGATGGTGTGCATTCCTTTCATGGCCATCGTTCCACCGTGTCCACCTGACCCCATGTCCATCATTACCCCAATATCGAAGGTGCGGGTCTTGGTAGCAGAAGCTGTTGATAAAGGCGTTATAGAATTAAGCGAGGTTGGTATTTTGAATGTATCTGTTTCAGTTTTGCTCACCAGAAACTTCAAGATTTTGAAGGTTTGACTTCCTTGTGAACTTACTCCCGAAAAAGAATTACTCTGTAAGTACACTTCGCTATTGAGAGCTATTTTGCTAAAATCTACTAACAGATCAGCTCGTTCGCCTGGGGCGAGCAATAGACTTGTAACGGTCTCAGGAGCAGGAAGTAAGCCCCCGTCTGAACCAATGACCATGAAAGAATTACCATTGCTCAATGCTAAATTGTACATTCGCCCATTAGAACCATTCAAAACTCTAAGACGATACATTCGAGTTGTAACAGGCTGAAAAGGAGAACTCACACCATTGACCGTAATGGTTTCTCCCATGTAACCAATCATAACTTCTTCTAAGGTCGGGCTATACATGATTGCCCCATTGGCATCCAATCGTTTATCCTGAATCACTAAGGGTAGTTCGTAGGTATCCGAAGGTAAATTCAACGCTTTTTCTTCGGGACTTTCAACGATAAACATTCCCGCCAATCCCGTAAAAACTTGTTTACCCGTTTTTTCGTGTGGGTGTGGGTGATACCAAGCCATATTTGCGGCTTGGTCAATTTTAAAAGTATAATTGAAGGACTGACCAGCCATCACCATTTGACTGGGGTGACCGTCCATCGCAGCAGGTACAAGCAAGCCATGCCAGTGAATATTAGTTTCTTCTGAAAGGCCATTGGTAAAAGGAATCGTAACCGTACTGCCACGCTGCACCCGAAAAGTAGGCCCTAAAATGCCGTTTTTATACCCCAACACTTGACTGGTTTTGCCTGCTACAATTGCGACGTTCTGGCTGCGGGCATTCAGCGCCGTTCCCGAAGTAACGGTTTCGGGAATGGGTAAAGTGGTAGTAAATGCACCCTCAACCACGGTAGGAGCCGTTGTCATATCCATTGCCGCCATGTTGTGATTCATACAACCAGACAATAAACTCTCGCCGACCAGCACTCCTGCTGTTCCAAATCCAAGTGTTTTTAAAAAATCGTTCCGTTTCATATTTTTGTTTTTTTGTTTTTTTTATACCTCGTCCAATGGCTTCCTTTTCTTATCCCGAATTTTCCTAAAATGGCTTGGGGTCATACCTGTAATGGACTTAAATTGTGCTGAGAGGTGAGCCACACTACTATAATTAAGTAAATCAGCAATTTGCGAAAGCGTCAACTCATCATAGACCAGTAACTCTTTTACCCGTTCTAATTTCTGATTGATTAAATACTGTTCAATGGTAATACCTTCCACTTCTGGGAAAAGTGTACTCAGGTATCGGTAATCTCGGCTTACTTTTTCGGTGATATAGTCAGAATGTTTCATCCGACGAAGTCCGTCATTTTGGAGGTGAACCAACTCAACAATGGCTGTTTTGACTCGTTCAATAAGCTGTTGTTTTTTGTCGCTCAACAACTCAAAGTCATGCGTTTGTAATCTCTCCGAAATTTGGTCGAGTTGCACTTCGGTAGCAGGTTTTTCGAGGACAACTTCACCCAATTCGATTGTTATTACTTGGTGCCCAAGTGCTTCGAGTTCTTGACGAACCACAGTTTTACAGCGACTGCACACCATGTTTTTGATGTACAGTTTCATAAGTTTTCTAAGAAAAGTAGGTAGGAAGACATGATAAATTAGGTAATCATGGTGAAAAAAGAAAACACCAAAAAACAACCCGAAAGGTTGCTATTAGCCCACAAGGGGCATTTTACCTAATCAAATCTGGAAGGATTGTACAAAAATAAGCATACCACGCCCATGGAGTGGCGGCGCAGGGCTGTAAAAATGCGGTAAGCGAAACGATACGGTCTGGTTAATCCAAGCCGTTGAAGAGGAATAAATAGGATTGAAAATAGAGACTAAATCAATGTGCTGACTTATGAAATGTACCGAACTACCATCAGCCGAAGGGGTTTGAATTTTGTAGTAAGAAACTTTGTCCGAACAGCACTTGCCACGCTTAAAGCTATCTCCACACCCAGATTTTTTATGACTGGCTTTATGGCTTGCTTTCTGACATTTTTCTTCGTGAACAAAAGAAACCGTCTTTGTTCCTTTCATCAAACACCAATGCTCATACATAGCAAACCCAGTGCTGGCAAACAACACTTGAATCGCTAAGTAAAGGCAAAAAGTACGCTTGATGATTTGCTTCATTACACTATGCTTTGATAGCGACAAATGTACGAAGATGCAAGGGAATAGAAGGTTACATTTTTTTCGATACTTTTTACATAATTTT
>JBDHXS010000343.1:0-7423 GCA_039810845.1 Runella sp.
TACACCTTTTACCGAATACTAAGAAGTAGTATCAAAATAATGAGGTTTTGCCAAAAAACAATAAACTTTATAAAAAAACCGATAGAAGGGTTCTCCAAACATCTACAACACTCAACATGAAAAGCTATTTGATTTTAGGTGTCTTATTGTTTTGCTCTTTAGTTTCTGAGGCACAAACACTACCCAATCCTATTCTTTTTTGTACGCAAGTTCCTCAACCCGCTGGTTTTGGTACTTCATTAGAGACTTTTGGTAATCACCATGCGAGTACGTTTTCGGCCCCGAGGGGTGGAGATTTGTACATTCGCTATACCGACGGTTCATTGAAAAACTTAACACAAACGGCAGGTTATGGGCAAACGGGGATGCAAGGAGCTACCTCTATCGCAGTGCGTGACCCCTCGGTTCACTGGAGTGGCACGAAAGCACTCTTTAGTATGGCAATTGGCTCTGCTCCCGTACGCTACCAATGGCAGACTTATTATTGGCAACTCTATGAAATTACGGGTTTGGGAAAAAATGACACCCCTGTTATCACTCTTGTGCCCAATCAGCCCATTGGTTACAACAATATCCAGCCTATTTATGGCACCGACGATCGTATTATATTTACTTCTGATATGCCATTGGGAGGATTGACTCATTTATATCCACAACATGATGAATATGAATCATCACCTATTGTGTCAGGAATCTGGCGACTTGACCCTAAAGCTTGTACCATGGCAAGCGGCTTGGAGATGTTAACTCATTCACCATCGGGCGATTTTACTCCTATGATTGACCATGCTGGGCGGGTTGTTTTTACGAGATGGGATCACCTGCAACGTGATCAACAAGCTGATGCCGATATCATGAGCAACACAGGGTATGGCACATTTAACTATGCCAGCGAGGCTGCCAATGCCGCAAAATCCTCTATCTTACCCGACAAAGAGGTTTTTCCTGAACCTCGGCCTGGTCGAACTGATTTGCTTTCGCTTCCACAATGGGCTAATACCAATCCCCAAAACTTCAATATCTTCAATCCTTGGATGATGAACGAAGATGGTACCGAAATGGAAATGCTCAATCACCTCGGACGGCATGAAATGGGGAATTATATGACTCAAAATTTTACCAATGATCCTAACCTCCACGATTTTTATACACCCATTAGCCCAACTCCTATTCGGGCGATGTTTCACATTCAGGAATCGCCCATAACACCTGGACTTTATTATGGCATCGAAGCCCCCGAATTTGGTACACATGGGTCGGGGATGGTGGTAAAAGTAAATGCTCCTCCTGGTATGCACCCTGAGCAAGTTACGTTTACGTACATAACACATCCTGAAACTCGCTCCCCAGATGATACTCCAACCGCAAATCATTCGGGGATGTACCGAAATCCTGTACCACTCTCGGATGGTCAAGTCATGGTCTCTCATTCTCACGAAACTGACTATGATGAAAATATCGGTACACTGGGAGCTCCCTTGAGTAAATACGACTATCGAATTCGACTTTTAGAACCCACAGGTAGCTATTTTAAAGCCAGTATAACTGCCCTGACAGGCGCGGGAATTACTAAAACTGTTTCGTGGTGGAGTCCTGATGAGTTGCTTACATACAGCGGCGTACTTTGGGAAACGTACCCCGTAGAAGTGCGCGCACGACCACGCCCCGCGAACCCAACACTTAATTTGGAAACGGTAGCTCCATCCGAACAAGCTCTTTTTACAGCTGCTGGTGTCAACCTGCATGACTTTCAAAAGTTTTTGCGCCGCAATAACTTATCTGTGCTGGCCATCAGGGACGTTACCAGCCGCGACGATGCCGACCAACAGCAGCCTTTTAATTTAAAAGTAGCTGGAAACACCCATCAAACAGTTAATCCAAGCACTCCTTCTCCCATTTATGAAGTAAAATATCTCCAGTTTTTACAAAATGATTTGCTTCGCGGAATTGGTGGAATAAACACCCCCAAACCTGGCCGACGGGGAATTGCCCAGTTTCTACACGACCCGACCGCCATGCGCTATAACCCACCAACTATGGGTGCACAAGGGAGTGCCAACATACACGCTGATGGCTCCGTGGCGATGGTAGTTCCTGCAAAAAGGGCATTAACTTGGCAGCTAACGGATGCCAATAACAAAGGAATTGTTCGAGAAAGACTATGGGTAAGTACCAAAGCAGGGGAGGTTCGCACCTGTACCTCTTGTCATGGAGAAAGTACATTGAATCAAGCAGGGATGCCTTCTCCTGCTAATGCTCCGCAGGCATTGACTACGCTGCTCAATTATGCAAAAACAATAGACACTGATAACGACGGAATCAAAGATATTTATGATGCTTTTCCCAGCGATCCTTCAAAAAATATTGCTGAACCTCTTAACGAAACGTTTGTGTCAAATCTAACAAACTGGGTAAATCAAAACCTTGATAATGATGCTGTTAGTTGGGCAACGCAAAGCAATGCCTGCCATGCTAATTCTGCCGTTATCAACAACCGTGCGCTCGACAATACAGGGAAAATCGACAGGCTAAGACGCTTTGTTGACCTTTCCAATATGGATGTGGCCAAACTTACTTTCGATGTGGCTTATGCCCGTTATGATGCCACAAAATTTGACAAATTACGGGTATGGGCTATTTCGTGCGATGGTACGCAGCAGCTTCTATACGACAAATCAGGAAGTACGCTGGCCACCGCACCCGACCAAACCAGTCTTTTTACCCCTGCCGATTGTAGCCAATGGCGCAATGAAACCATTAATTTATCTGCCTATGCTGGGAAAACCATTGAGCTGGTATTTGAAGATGTAGGTGGATGGGGAAATCGTTTGTTTCTGGATAATATTCTCATTCAGGAAGTAGGGGTTTCTCCACCTTGCCCACAAACACAAATCCTGACTGGAACGATAACAGAAGGTAAATATGACGCCGCCACCACTATCACTACGCAAAATGGAGTTCAAACCAAAGTACTAACAGCCACAACTGTCACGTTAAATGGGGGTAGCTCGGTTACATTGCAGCCTGGGTTTGAAGCACAAGCGGGAAGTATTTTCAAAGCATATATTGGGGGATGTGGGTATTGATTTTTAGGAAATTAGACAAAATTTTAGGAGTTCGTGGTTATTTAGAAAACCTTTTTCTACTTTTGCCACACAAAACAAAAACAAATACGATGCGCCTGACTCTATGTAATATGCCTGCCCACAAATCCACGAGAATTCGTGCGGTGGGTAGTGTGCGAGTCGAGAAAGTCGTATTTTAGGTAGAAATTACAATCCTAAAAATAGACAGCCCGACTCGCCTGAGTCGGGCTTTTTTGTAGATATATTACCCATAAAAAACTCCAAACTACGACTCAAACCATGAACACTTTATTCACCCTCAATCTCATCCCTTGCTTTGTGGCTGTATTGAAGTCATCAAGTACCATGGGCAACATGTGGGATTTTGGGTCACTGGGTGGTATTTATACGGTTCAGAAGGTCAGGCGGTTAAAAGATTCGTAGCGAAAAATGTACGAAATAAATCAACCCCCGACCTGCGAGCCAAGCGAGTCGGGGGTTTTTGTTTTTGTCTTATTTTTTATTCAAGTGTCATTCATGAGCAATCATAAACATATATCAAGAGAACGACGTATCATCCTGAGAGGCGAAAAAGAGCAGGAAGAACAGGCGCTGCAATGGGCTTTGCGGACTTCGGCAAAGCGTCATCGGAGTTTTTTGTACATAGTCCAAGAACTCAAAAAAGAAGAATTTAATCAGTTATTAAGCCAACAAGACCGTCGTTATAGCGAGTTGAGCGGTTTTTTAAATGATGAAAATTGGGTTAAACTCAAAACTAAACTTCTGGATGGGTTGGAGATTTTGACCCGTGCTTTGTCGAGAAAATGCCCCGATTGGTTTAAAGATACGGATTTCCTGATCGCATTGCTGATGGTAGGTCGTTATCGAAAAGCGTGGCGTCAGCCCTTGGAAGGATGGGAGCCAAAGGCTAAAAACGATTACGGGAAATTCATGGAATTGGTATCGTATTTGTTTTTACAGTACGAGGCTCCTTCGTTTTTGTATCACGCTTTTTTTCATCCACAGGATTATCCTTATCTCGAAATGTTCATTTATTTGGGCAATGGCGGAAGTATGAAAGAAGTAAATTTTAGGGTAAAACTCACAAAAAAAATGCAGCATTATTTTTTGCACGCACCCGAAGGCTTTCGTGTCACGCAGGCCGTTCGGTGGGCGCAGGTCTGTGGCTTGGGTGGTGATTATACGCTGGCACACCGAATTGCTTATTCGTCATTGGGGTACGACGACCGCCGTCGAGATGAAAATCTTTGGGAAGATTTTGTCCGAATTGTGGTCATGGGAGGCATGTTTAATCTGGACAAACTCACCGAACTGATTGATTATGTACGTACAAGTACACAACAGAATCGACAGTATTCGCTCAAAGGACGTACGCTACAATCGCTCTTGCGGCAGAGCAACGAGTGGCATCATCAAATAGCGCGTACCAAAAGCCTAAAGAAAATCCTAACGTGGCAGGGGTTAGATTGGCCTTTGTTTGAAGTAATCGAGGGAAAAGAAGAGAATCCAATTATTTATAAAATGGTGGAGTTGCTGTCTAACAAGGAATTGAATGAAGAAGGGCAGCGAATGCACCATTGCGTAGCTTCCTATGCCGAAGATTGTTTGTATGGTAAAACTCGAATTTTCTCGTTGCGGTGCTATCGTTTCGGGACAGAAGAACGGTTGGCTACGATTGAGTTGGATGTAAAAAATCGTCGGATTGTACAAGCCAAATATCGTTACAACCAGCGTATTAGCGACAAGGCTACAGGGCTATTGATAGAATGGGCAATGCGCCAACGATTGGTTTTGTCGAAGTATCTTTAGATGGATTTGGGAGGAATAATTAGTGACTGCGGCAGGTTTATTAATCTGCCACAGTATCAATAAAAAGGAGCTGTTTTGTCGGGGTTTTTAAGTTTGAAAATTGTACTTTTTTTAGTTTTCTGCAAATGGATGTTTTTCTTTTTTTTGAGTAAAAAATAAAAAAACACCTTAAAAGAAAGAGGTGTAAAATTAGAAGTACTGGAGCTTACATTTTTTGTGAAGAGGAAGAAAAATGATAAAAATGCTAAATTTACTACATTGTTATATTCCGTTTTTTTTGTTTGTAAATATTTGATAGTAAGCAAATTAATTATTTTTTGAAAATTTTTACAAAAAAATATTTGTATTATTCAAAATCGTTTTTGCTACCTTTGTAGTGCAAAATCAAACACAAATCATGCTATCATTCAAGCAACATAATCGAGTCGCCAGTGTCATCAAGTATGACTTTGTGGGGACACGACTGAGTTGGGTAGATTGTATTTTTAGGTAGTAAAAAATCTAACTATATATCGCCCGACTCCTTATTTGAGTCGGGCTTTTTTTTGACTAATTGTAAAACCAATTTAAACCAAACAATGAAAACGCAACACCAACATTTGATGTATTGCAGACCGATAGCGGGAGTACTACGCGTCGATTTTTGGGGCAATAGTGTGGTGTTTGGAAAGGTCAATTTTCATCAGGTCAGGTGGTTGGATTCGTAAAATGAAATAAACGAATCGCTCAAAAACCCCCGACCAGCCCATGCCAGTCGGGGGTTTTGTTTTTATAGTATTTTTTGGAAAAGTGGCCGAGTAGGTCAAGGCATCTGACTGAAAATCAGAACATAATGGTTCGACTCCATTCTTTTCCACTACCTCGTAGCTCAGCAGGTTAGAGCATCGCACTTTTAATGCGAGGGTCCTGGGTTCGAGTCCCAGCGGGGTAACTAAAACAAGGTCAGGTAGTCCAATGGTTAAGATATTAGATTTTGGCTCTGAGGATGACTGTTCGAATCAGTCCCTGACTTCTCGGCTGCAAGGCCAAAAAATCTTTCTCCCCAAAGGAGGAAGCACGACAGGAACAAACTTTCATCAAACCTGACGCGGGTTTCTGAAAAGCCCCGTGGCGTTGGTGCCGTAGCTTCCAACGTGCCGTTGAGAAAGTAATGTGTTTTGTCTGATCTGTGGGTGAGGGGTTCAAATCCTCTTCTTGCCTTGGCAAGATAGCTCAGTTGGGTAGAGCAACAGAAAAGTGGGGTTCGATTCCCCTACCAACCTGTAAAGTTGGTCCTTTGGATGGCAGGAGCTGACTACTCCTAAAAATAGTTACCTTGAAAAATCGGTCGAAAACTACCCTACTGAGTTAGAGCATAACCTTTCTCGGTAGTCTGGCCAAGGTCTGCGAGTATGTGGATACCGTTGGTGGGTATGGTTTGCCATCCTTTTGAGAAAGCAAAAGAGGGTTTTGCTTTCAAAATAAAGCCATAACGAAGACTGTACAGGTCTAAGTTTAGATAGAAAGCAATCAAAACCAACTTAAATTTTCTCCCACGTTGGGCAGGTGGGTAGTTTCGACAGATAATGACAAAAATAGAAAACCTATTAACAACCATGAAATACACAAAAATTAAAGCCTACCATGTAGGGCTTGTTACGAAAAACGGAGCCTTCGCCCGTTTGATTTACGAAGGAGGACACTGGTTATGGTGGGGCGAAGAAGTATCGGTGTACGATATGACCAAGCTCTTTGTCTCTGACTATGATCTTAATCTTCTGTTGAAAAATCAGGAGATGGCCGATGCGCTGGAGATTGTGGACGTAAAAGACAACGAGAAAGTGCTACAATACGAAAACGGTATTTTTCAGACTATACTTGGAAAAGGCCGTTGGGCATACTGGAAAGGTGGTCGGGAGTTTAAGTACATTAGAGTTGACGTAAACCAAATTGAGATTTCAAAAGAAATTGATTTAGCATCGCTGATGTCAACTACCGTGAGCAGTTTAGTACGTACCTATGTCGTTGAGGCTTTCGAGCGTGGTTTGTTGTTTGTGCATGGTAAATTTGTTCGAATGGTTGAAGCGGGGACTTATTACTGGTGGAAAAACAGTACCAGTATTCACGTAAGTAAAGCCGACACGCGTCAGTTGCAACTGGAAGTATCAGGTCAAGAAATTTTGACTAAAGACAAAGCATCATTGCGGATTAATTTCTACGTACAATACCAGATTGTTGATTTTACCAAAGCATTGTTGGCAAATAAAGATTTTGACAAACAACTCTATATTTTGATTCAATTGGCGTTGCGTGAGTACATCGGCGCATTGACTTTGGACGAATTGCTTGAGAAAAAAGATAATATTTCGACATTGGTGATTCAGTCAACTCTGCTAAAAGTATCACAATTGGGCATTGAACTCAAAGGCGCTGGCATTCGAGACATCATCTTAACGGGAGAAATGAAAGAAATCATGAACCAAGTATTGATGGCTGAAAAGAAAGCGCAAGCCAACCTCATCATGCGTCGCGAAGAAACGGCTTCGGTA
>JBDHXS010000344.1:0-7422 GCA_039810845.1 Runella sp.
CGAAGTGTATCGGCAACACAGCCAAGCATTTCGATACAAAAACGCTTCATGTCCAGTACTTCCATGTCTTTTGTCCATAGCGGAATAAACAGTGTACCACGGTGAAAATGATCCCATACGCCTACGGCAATCGCTTTTGTTTCTTCCAGCCCTTCGTTGGGATTATCGGTAGCTTCCCAGTATATTTTTTCGGGGATTTTCTCCTCGTCTTGCTCAATGGTGAATTTGATTTCTTTTTGCGTCATTGGTTACAACGTATTTATTTTAATTGGCAAAGTTAAAGAAAAGGTGCTGATAGTATGCCCATCAACACCTTATTGTATATTTTTGAACTTAATTCAAGTACTAATTTACTGATAGTGAAGAGGCGTCTTTCTTCTCGTCAGGTAGTATAAAATTTGTTGGATGCTGGACTTTTTCAGGAAGTAGGGCGATTGATAGCACCTCTTGCACTGTATCTACATAGTGAAAACTAAGATTTTTGATGTAGTTGGCATTTATTTCTTCGACATCTTTGCGATTCTTTGAACACATAATAATGTCGGTGATACCTGCTCTGCCTGCTGCTAAGATTTTTTCTTTGATACCACCTACAGGTAATACCTTTCCACGTAGGGTGATTTCTCCCGTCATGGCGAGGTGCGGTTTTACACGACGTTGGGTATAAATTGAGGCCATCGAAGTCAACATCGTAATCCCTGCCGACGGGCCATCTTTGGGAACTGCCCCTGCTGGGATATGAATGTGTAGATCGTAATGATTGAAAATACGATAGTCTATTTCCAAATCGTCGGCATGCGCTTTTAGGTAAGAAAGCGCTGTCATAGCTGATTCTTTCATAACATCACCCAATTGACCTGATAAGGTTAAGCCACCTTTTCCTCGACTCAAGCTGGATTCAATAAACAAGATTTCACCACCAACTGATGTCCATGCTAGACCCGTTACGACGCCAGCATTGTTATTGTCTTGATAGGAGTCCTTGTCAAAAATCTCAGCCCCGAGCAATTTTTCAATGTGTTCGGCCTTGATGACTTTGGGGTACTCTTCCTCAAGTGCAATAGATTTTGCCACTTTACGAACTAATGTGCCAATTTTTTGTTCCAAGTTCCGCACACCCGATTCTCTGGTATAATGCTCAACGATTTTCAAAAGAGCCTTGTCATCCACAGCAAAAGCTTTGGTGTCTAAGCCATGGTCTTTCCGTTGTTTGGGAACGAGGTATTTTTTTGCAATTTGTAGTTTTTCTTCTACCGTATATCCTGTCAATTCAATGATTTCCATTCGGTCGCGCAAGGCGGGGTGAATGGTTTCTAAGGAGTTGGCAGTAGCCACAAACAACACTTTGGAAAGGTCGTATTCAACCTCTAAATAGTTGTCAGAAAAAGCATTATTTTGTTCGGGATCAAGTACTTCTAACAGAGCAGAGGCTGGATCGCCACGAAAATCAGAGCCTACTTTATCAATTTCATCTAAAATAAATACGGGATTGGAAGAAGCTGATTTCTTGATATTTTGGATGATTTTACCAGGCATGGCCCCGATGTAGGTTTTGCGATGTCCACGAATTTCGGCTTCATCGTGCAAGCCTCCCAGCGCCATTCGAATGTATTTCCGTCCCAGTGCTTTGGCAACTGATTTTCCTAAAGATGTTTTCCCCACGCCAGGAGGGCCATATAGACAGAGAATCGGAGCTTTAAGACTGTTTTTTAGTTTTAAAACGGCCAAATATTCAATAATACGTTCTTTGACTTTCTCTAAGCCAAAGTGATCTGTATCCAATACTTTTTGGGCTCGTCTAAGATCGAAATTGTCTTTGGTATATTCACCCCATGGCAAGTCCACCATCAACTCAAGGTAGTTGAGTGTGACAGGATAATCGGGCGCCATGGGATTGATACGCTGTAATTTCTGAGACTCTTTTTCAAAATGCTTTTTGACCGTCTCGGACCATTTCTTTTTAGATGCCCTAAAACGGATGTCTTCCAGTTCGCGCTCGGGTGTTTCCATGCCGAGTTCGTCTTGTAACACTTTGATTTGCTGGCGCAGAAAATAATCGCGTTGCTGCTGATCAATGTCTATACTTGCTTTGCTTTGGATGTCGCGCTTGAGTTCGAGCATCTGAATTTCACGCAGCATAAATTCCAAAAGCTTATTAGCTTGGTCTGGAATGGTAGGCTTTTCGAGCAGTTCTTGTTTATCAGAAACTTCTGCGTTAATATTTGAAGACAAAAAGTGCGTTAAAAACGTTGGACTTTCGATGTTATCCAGCGCAATACGTGCTTCTTGTGGAATGTCGGGATTGAGTCTAAGAATCTTGTGCGCTGAATCGCGAAGTGATTGAATCAATGCCTTGGATTCTTTTTTATTTTGGTTGGGAAAATAGTCTTCGATAGGCGAAACCTTCGCAATCATATAAGGTTCTTCGCGTATATAATCTTTGACGCGAAAACGCTGACGTCCCTGTAAAATGATGGTAGTATTGCCATCAGGCAAGGTAATCATCTTAATGATGTATCCCATGGTGCCAATGGCGTATAAATCGGTACTCGTAGGCTCAGCTTTGTCTTGGTTTTGCTGAGCAATAACCCCAATGATGCGGTCGCCTTTGTAGGCTTTTTTTACCAATCGAATGGATTTTTGACGACCCACAGTGACGGGTATCACCATACCTGGAAACAAAACGGTATTGCGTAAGGGTAAAATGGAAAGCTCTTCAGGCATTTCGATGGGTTCATCGTCGCCTTCAGGCCCACCAAGTGGCAATATTTCAAGGCTATCCAAATCTGATTCGGCCAACATCAGTCTGGTATATAGTTCATTTGGGTCAAGATTCATACGTGGGGCTGCCAAATTGACAGGAAAATTTGGGACAAAATAACGAAAAAATCTGAATGGTGGCTCAAATATTATCAATAATGTGATAGATAACGTTGCAAAAATATAAGAAATTTAAAAAAGCCCCCGGAAGTCCGAGGGCTTTCGTATAAAGGTTTGATTGACTGATAATTACATCATGCCACCCATACCGCCTCCGTGGCCATGGCCACCTGCGCCTGCACCTGCATTTTCTTCTGGTTCGTCAGCAATCATACATTCGGTGGTCAACAACATACCTGCAATAGAGGCTGCATTTTCCAAAGCCAAACGAGTTACTTTCTTAGGGTCAATGATACCCGCTGCCGCAAGATCTTCATAGGTATCATTTTTGGCATTGTATCCATAACCACCTTTGCCTGCTTTCACGTTGTTTACGACCACAGAACCTTCGCCACCAGCGTTAGCGACAATCGTACGCAATGGTGATTCCAAAGCTTGACGGATGATGTTGATACCCGTGATTTCGTCGTCATTAGAACCTACAACGGTATCTAACGCCTCGATAGCACGAATCAATGCTACACCACCACCTGCTACGATACCTTCTTCGATGGCAGCGCGAGTGGCATGAAGTGCATCATCAACACGGTCTTTCTTTTCTTTCATTTCAACTTCGGTAGCAGCACCAATGTAAAGGATAGCTACACCACCTGACAATTTCGCTAAACGCTCTTGCAATTTCTCGCGGTCGTAGTCAGAAGTTGTATTTTCGATTTGTGATTTGATTTGGTTAACGCGTCCTTTGATTTGTTCTGCATCACCCGAACCATTTACAATCGTAGTATTGTCTTTGTCAATGATGATTTTTTCGCAGTGACCTAAATACTGAAGGTCAGCGTTTTCGAGTTTGAAACCACGCTCCTCGGCGATTACGGTACCACCTGTCAAGATAGCGATGTCTTCCAACATAGCCTTACGACGGTCGCCGAAGCCTGGAGCTTTAACCGCACATACTTTCAACGCGCCACGGATTTTGTTTACTACCAACGTAGCCAATGCTTCTCCGTCAACATCTTCCGCGATAATCAACAGCGGACGGCCTGTTTGCGCTACGCCTTCCAATACTGGAAGTAATTCTTTCATCGAAGATACTTTTTTCTCAGAAATCAAGATAAAAGGTTTCTCCAACTCCGCTTCCATTTTTTCTGCGTTGGTTACGAAGTAAGGCGACAAATAACCACGGTCAAACTGCATACCTTCTACTGTTTTTACTTCAGTTTCAGTACCGCGAGCTTCTTCTACTGTAATTACACCTTCGGTGCCTACTTTTTTCATGGCGTCAGCAATCATGTTACCGATTTCGTCGTCATGGTTAGCAGAGATAGTAGCTACCTGAGCAATTTTGCCGAAGTCATCTCCTACGCTTTCAGCTTGCGCCGCAAGATTGGCAGTGACAGCTGCAACAGCTTTGTCAATACCGCGTTTCAAATCCATTGGGTTAGCGCCAGCTGCTACGTTTTTAGAGCCGATGGTATAAATAGCTTGTGCCAACACAGTAGCAGTAGTAGTACCGTCACCGGCAGCATCAGCAGTTTTAGAAGCAACTTCTTTCACGAGTTGAGCACCCATGTTTTCCATTGCATCTTTTAATTCGATTTCTTTGGCTACCGTTACACCGTCTTTGGTAATGGCTGGCGAGCCGAATTTTTTGTCAATAATGACGTTACGGCCTTTAGGGCCGAGGGTTACTTTAACGGCATTAGCAAGGGTATCTACGCCTTTCTTTATTTTGTCACGAGCTTCGGTATCGAAAAATATTTTCTTAGCCATTGTTTTACAATAAGTTAATTGTTAATAGTTATTGGTTAATAGGAGCAGATGAATTATTTGTTAAAATGCTAATGGGGAATGTACCATTAACTATTAACAAATAACCATTAACCCCTTTTTTAGATAATAGCGAAGATGTCAGATTCGCGCATGATAAGGTACTCTTGGCCTTCAACAGTGATTTCAGTACCAGCATACTTACCATAAAGAATGGTGTCGCCTACTTTTACAGAGAGGGGTTCGTCTTTTTTACCTGGGCCTACTGCTACAACAGTACCGCGTTGGGGTTTTTCCTTGGCAGTATCAGGAATGATGATACCAAAAGCGGTTTTTTCTTCGGCAGGGGCGGCTTGTACCAGCACGCGGTCTGCCAACGGCTTAACATTTACTTTTTCTGCAACTGCTGACATAATTATCAGGGATTTAAATGGTTTTACAATGAATGAAACTTACCGATAAGTTTTTCGAGGGCAAAGGTATCATTTTCTGTGCCAGTACCTAATGTAGGATAATTCCCTGCCATTTTTGCAGTTTTTGCAAAAACTAAAGTGTAAAAACTGTCATACTCGGAATAATCATTGGTTTTTCTGCTGTTTTTATTCTTTTTTATTTGGCAGTATTGTTTTTTTTAGTAAATTAGATTTTCATTAAAATAGTTAGTGCTAAGTTGGTGGTATTGATAAAAATAAGATTTTTTTGACCGACGTATTACTTAATTACGATTTGCTCCTCACTATTAACTACTAAAATTGAGAAGTATATGGCTACTTTAAAAAACGATTGGCTTACAGAAGGGTGGATTGATTTTGAATATAAAAAATACCTGTTAATGGCTTACTTACAGGAGGTTAGTGATAATTTTAGTGCGCACAAACTGTTTCCTGACTTGTCTAATGTGAAGAGCCACTATGAAACGGCATCTCAACTACGGAAAACAAAAGACCAAATAGTAGCTTCGTTCCCTAAAAAACTAACGGGCATAGACCTCAAAAAAAAACGATTTGTTTATGAAAGATTTATGGAAAGTGAGCATTTAGCCGAAATTGACAGCATTTTGGATTACTCTCTGCCACTTTTTCAGCAAACTCTGACACGAGGCCAAAGCCAATTTGCTGACATTGAAGCCCAATTGACTTTTGCCCCAATCGGAATTGTCCCTTTACATTTGCAAGAGGGGTATTTGTTTATCTATCGTACTCGACGCAACGAAACGGATATTTATCATTATCAAGTACGACTTTTTGAAAACCAGACTCAACGAGGTGTACAAACAACTCACCTCGAAACCGTTCGGAAGAATGTGTCCACTACTTTTGAAAATTTAAAAT
Source organism: Runella sp. (assembly GCA_039810845.1). Lineage (GTDB taxonomy): Bacteria > Bacteroidota > Bacteroidia > Cytophagales > Spirosomataceae > Runella. Next base: position 5,979 of record JBDHXS010000344.1, read on the forward strand.
TAACACTCATCAAAAAACGGCGAGAATTGCCCAACCCAGCTACGTATTTGGTAGAGTCTCCGATAGATTACCCTATTCAGGAAACGTTATTGCCAATTGCAAAAAGATTGATTGTAAAGTATGTGGTGTGAGAAACTATCCCTCCAGCCACTCTTTAAAAAATGGAGCTTTTTCGCGGCTGATAAGGATGTCGTGCGAAGGTTCGGGGTGGAGTTCGAGTTTGAGTTTTCCGTTGAAATAGGTATGGATTTTTTGTACGGCTGGTAGGGAGGCAATGTATTGCCGATTGAGTCGAAAAAAGTAAGAAGGGTTTAGTAATTTCTCCAGTTCTTCGAGGGTATAGTCCACCAAAAACTGTCGATTATCACTTCTTACTAAGCAGACCATTTCGTTGGCTGTAAAAAAATAGGCGATTTGCTCTTGTGGGATTGGAAGAAGTTGATCCTGTTGTTGTACCAAAAAACGCGTTTTGTATTTGCGTCCCGACATGGGTAAGCTATCCAATAGCGACTGCATTTTAAGCGTATAATCATTGGCCGAAAAGGCTACTTGCGTTTCTTTAAATTTTTCGATGGCAGCAACTAACTCATAGGGTTTTATGGGTTTGAGTAAGTAGTCTATACTCTTGACTTTGAAGGCTTTGATGGCATATTCGTCGTAAGAAGTGGTAAAAATAATGGGACTTTTTATGTCTATTTCTTCAAAAATAACAAAGCTAAGACCATCAGAAAGCTGAATATCTGAAAAAATTAAATCGGGCGCTGGATGACTTAAAAACCAACGTTTGGCAGCTTCGATGCTGTCAAGAACGGCTAAAATTTCAATGCTTGCATCAGCTTTGTGAATGAGTTTGATGAGACGTTCGGCTGCTGGATACTCGTCTTCAATGATGATTGCCTTCATGGATAATCATTTTAGAGTAAAGGAAGTCGTACGCTAAACTGTGCTCCATTGTTAGAGACTTCGACTTGGAGGTTGGACAGCAGACGGTAACGATTGATGATGTTTTGTAGGCCTAATTTGGTGGATTTTTCAAAAGTCTTCTTTTCCTGTACATTGTTTTCAACGGTCAGGAAATTGCCTTCCTGCAAAATTTTGATTTTGAGCGGGTTTTCGCGAGAGATAACATTGTGTTTGATAGCATTTTCAATCAACATTTGCAGACTTAACGGCGCTATGTATTGGTGGTATGCTTGGGCGGGAATGTGTTTTTCAATCTGTAAATTTTCCCGAAAACGAATTTTGTTCAGATACACGTACGCATCCAAAAATTGCATTTCTTCTTCGAGCGTTACTGTGTTTTTTTCACGACTTACCAGCACATACCGATACACGTCCGACAGCCGGTCTAAATATGTCTGAGCAGGGATATTCTCCTCCTCGATGAGCGATGCCAGTGTATTGAGGCTATTGAACAGAAAATGTGGATCTAATTGATTTTTGA
>JBDHXS010000345.1:0-7376 GCA_039810845.1 Runella sp.
GTGACGTTTTTGAACAGTCTATTCGGCAAGATAACCTTGAAATGCCTGTTTCTAAGCCTGTTTGGCAGTGGCAAGCAGGCGGTGCAAGAATATTGAATCTACGGAGTGGGGATGCGTTTTTGAGCCAATCGACGATGCAACGTGGTAAGATATATGTATTGGCTAATCCGCTGACAGAAGCCTTTGGTAATTTTGCTCAAAATGCACTCTTTGTGCCTGTGATGTACAAAATTGCAGCGCAAAGCGTACGCGAACAACGTACAGCTTATGCGTTTGATGAAAATACCATTACGCTTACCGTACCAGAAGTACCACAAAATACGATTTTTAAGCTTAAAAAAGATAAAATAGAGCTGATCCCTGTACAGCGACTCAATGGCAATCAACTGACTTTAGAACTTCCCAAGAGCAACCAACTGAATGCAGATCAAGAAATGGAGTCGGGTTATTATGAACTGCAAAAAGAGGGACAAACGTTACAATTATTGGCTTTGAATCATGATAATCAAGAATCGCAACTGGATTATTATTCACCCGAGGAACTGAGAAGATTTTTTGCGAATCAACCCAATGTACAGGTTTTTGATAACGTGGCTGATGGGGATTTTGTGAAAGAATTTCAAAAACAAAACGTAGGCGTTAGTCTTTGGAAATACTTCCTTTGGGCAGCGTTGGTATTTTTGCTACTGGAGATTTTGGTGATTCGATTTGTAAGATAAAAGATAGCATTGTAGAAAAATATGCCCACACTGAGCAAATAATTGCACAATTAATTGATGGACTATTTTTTTGAAATTCTTCTTGATTTCTAATCTTAAACAAACCTAAAAACATGAATGACTTATTCAGGGGATTGCTGGCTGGCTATGGTGCCAAAAAATTGGGAGGCGGTTGCTTTAGTACAGTACTTATATTTATCGTATTGTGGTATGTTTTAGGCCAATGTAGCTAAAAGCAAATTACATAATATAAAAAATGCTGACAGGTTTTGGACCGTCAGCATTTTTTATGGTGGAATAACAAGATTTTAAGTGTTTGTAAAGCCCAATTTCTTCAATCCTTGTTTGATTTCTGGACAAGACATAAACAACTTCCAAAGGAAACCTGTACGGTAGTTTTCAATCATGCAAATAATAGGCCCTTGGTCGATGGCCAAATACTGCGGCGTTACCCAATTGTTGTGATGGATGCTAAAAGCATCATAAAAGCCTGCTTCTCCCCATAGCCATGATTTGTTTTGATAGAAAAAGCGCATTGCACTCAGCGACTCTTTTGGGGTATAAGGAATTGAACTCAAGGCAGCCGTAGGCGAAATCACCCCTGTATCTTCTGAGAACGGTCTATGGGCTGCATAGCCTGTGGTACCGTCTTTTTTACGGGTATAGCTGGCGGTCAGTCCCCAACAATCTTGCCCATAACCTTTGTATTTGAAGGGGTTTTCAAGGCAATATTGGTAATTGATTTTAGTATGATTGACGTTGAGTTGCCAATAGTCAGCATAGGTATCTTTCAGTTTGCGAGGGTCTAACCCTACAAACGAATAGTGTGCCCAAAACAGCGGACCTCCATATTCTGTGGCTCCATTATGTTTGAGAATCAGTGGCAAACCATATTTTTGATTGTTGCTAACAATACCACCATTTCTTGCCCAGCATCGGTGATAAACGCTTGATTGAATGGGGAACTGAGGAGAAGAAGCACCCAAGATATAGGTCACTAACACTTCATTGTATCCTTCCAAGGCAAAGTTCATTTCCCAGTTGAACGTAGGTGACCAATGCCAATAAAGGGCTTCTTTGCCTTGGGTGTACCAATTCCATTCAATGCCTTTCCACAAAGCATCAATACGCTGAGTCAGTTTTTTTTCGAGTGGATTGCCATTTTTAAAATACTGCCGAACGCATAGCATTCCTTCGACCATAAAGGCAGTTTCGACCAAGTCTCCGCCATTGTCTTTACGACCAAAAGGGACGACTTTGCCCGTGGTGCCATTGATCCAATGCGACCAAACTCCGTGGAAACGGTCGGCTTTTTCTAAGAAGGACGTCATTTTTTCGAGCCTTTCATAGCCTTGTTTACGAGTGATGTACCCACGCTCAATACCTATCAAAATCGCCATAAACCCAAAACCAGAGCCACCCGTCGTAACTACATGGGAATCGTTTTGAGGATAATGTCCATTTGGATGGTAACGTTCGCGTGCTAATCCAGAATGAGGCTCGGCAAAATCCCAGAAATAGCGGAACGTTTGGCGTTGGACACTGTCCATGAGGGCATTGTCACTGAGTTTTTGCCCTAAGACGTTATTAATAAAAAGAACAAAGCTAACTAATTGAAATAAAGCGACCTTGATAAGGCCACTGAATAGTTTTTTCAAAGGGGAAAAAGATTAAAAATGAAAAAATAAAACATATCTAAAGAAACAGCTACGTATTTTGTTCTCAAAAATTTCTCCTGTCAAGGTTTTGTAGAAAATCTTGACAGGAATATGAACAGGTTTAATAGCCAGGATTCTGGGTCAATGTCCCACCACTGAGTTGAATTTGAACAGCAGGGATCGGAAATAGTTCGTGTTTGTTTTTGACGAAAGTTTTGCCGTGAGCCTTAAAAGCATCTACCGCACGTCCCGCTTGCACATCCTCTTGACGAATAATATCAAAATAGCGGTCGTGTTCGAGGGCTAACTCCACACGACGTTCTTTCCAGATTTTTTCACGGTCAATCGTCGTCAAGTCTTTTAGGCCAGCTCTTTTGCGGAGGGCATTGATGTCAATTAAAGCGGTTGTGGTATTACCTAAGGCAAAGGCGGCTTCGGCACGGATGAGTATGACATCAGCCAAGCGAAGGATGCGCAAATTTTTGGGTAAACGGTCGTTGACTCCACAGTTAGGTTCAGCCGTGCGACTATGGTATGCTTTGTAGTTGTAAAAACTGTTTTCGACCGAATCTCTACGAGGGACTCGGAAACCATCCCAAAGCACTGTTCCTGAAGTAGAACTGATGCTAATAACGGTGGCATTTCTTCGTACATCGCCTGTTTCATACTCTGCCAAGAGCGTGGCAGAAGGACCACCAAAACCAAACCCTAAGTCTGTCCATCCACGCAAACCACCTGCACGTGGCCCTTGGCAGACGGTATATTGGCTAATGGCAGCGTTGCAGGAAAGGTTTGTTCCTGTTTGTACTTCAAAAAGCGATTCATTACCGTTGGCACCTGCCGCCCGCCAAATATTTTCATAGGCAGGCAATAAGCTGTAACTTCCTGCTTGATTTTTCACAATCGAGTCTGCTAAAGCAAATGCTCTTTGGTAGTTTTTTTGGTACAAAAATACTTTGCTCAATAAGCCCATTGCTGCCCCTTTGGTAGCTCGCCCCACAGCGGTCGAGGCATCTCCCTTGATAGGAAGTGTGTTTTTGGCATATTCCAAGTCGCTGATTATGAGTGCGTAAGTTTCTTCTTTGGTGGATCGTTTTTGTAAGGTAGGATTGCCTAACTCATCTACGGAAGGTAAATTGGATAGTAGCGTAACACCCCCCCAAAAACGTACTAAATTGAAATAGCAATAAGCACGCAGAAATCGTACTTCCCCTGCAAGGCGGTTACGGGTGGCTTGTGGAGCTGGACTCAATGGAATTTTATCCAATGCCTGATTGGCCCGAGCAATGGTACGGTAGTAGGCCGACCATACGCTGTTGAGCAATCCATTGCTGGGATCGGCAGTCAGGTTGTCCATTTGTCCATAAGTAGTAGCACCATCGGCAGCGGTGCTTCCTTTGTCGGCATCGTCAGAAGCGATGTTGGTCAAGCCCACGTACGAAAACCCGTGCATGTTGGCATCCCAAAGGTTATTGTAAACACCCGTTACGAGGGTTTCGGCAGCATTGGGGTCATTTTTGATTGCATCTACTGAAATTTGACCTTGCGGGGGTGTATTTAGAAAGTCGTCACAAGCTCCCAAGACGCTGACTATGGCCAGAGAAAGGGTCATTTTTTGTAAGAAAGAAGCTATATTTTTCATAATAAAAGTGCTGAAATACAGATTTTGATACAAACTATTTGTTAGAATCCAAGACTAAGACCCAGTGCTACAGTGCGCGTAGTAGGGTAGGTGTTTAGTTCAATACCCGACTCAAGCGGTCCTGCGGGGAGTTCGGGACTAAACCCACTAAATTTAGACTTAGTAAAGAGGTTTTGACCTACCAAATAGAGACGCAGACGTTCGATGTTTATCTTATTGAGCCAAGCTTTCGGAACAGAATAGCCCAAGGTCAAGTTGTTGAGACGGATAAAGTCACCCGATTCGATGAAATACGTAGAGGCAGGTGTTGCTGAATTGATGATACGTGGGTCGGTAGTAGAAGGACGGTCGGCTTTCCAGCGAGCATCGGCATAAGCGGCCTCAATGTTGTCGGTATTTTCAAAGCGGAAGGCACGTTTGCCATTATAAATTTTACCTCCGTAGCTACCATAGAAATCTGTACTGAAATCGAATCCTTTGAAATCCAGCCCTAAATTAAAACCATAATAGGCTTTGGGCTGGTACGAACCTGCATAGATTTTATCATTGGCGTCAATGACATTGTTGGCGTCAATGTCTTGATATTTCAAATCGCCAGGTTTTACATTGACGCGTGTGCCAAATACAGGTGAGGCATCTATTTCGGCTTGGTTTTGGAATACTCCAATGGCATTGAGTACGTAAAAACTACCTACTTCGCGACCGTTATCAGTGCGTGTTATCAAACCTTGTTGACCTACACTTCCTGCCAAAAGAGCTTGCCCTCCGTTGAGTCCTAAGAGCTGGTTCTTGTTGAAAGAAATATTTCCACCAAGGTTGTAAGTGAGTCCTTGCGCGATTTTATCTTTCCAGTTCAGTGAAACCTCTACGCCTTTGTTGACAAATGAAGCCACATTGGTAAGAAATTGATTGTCAGGGTCGCCAAAAATCGCAGGGATGATTTTATAAGCCAGTGCATCGTTTACTTTTTTGTTATAGTAATCAATTTCTCCCGAGAAACGATTGTGTAAAGCGGCAAATTCAAAGCCGATGTTAGACTGTTCGCTGGCTTCCCAACGCAGATTTTGGTCTTTGATGTCTTGAATCACACTGCCATAGGCAATCGTCGTACCAAAATAATAAGGAATATTTACACCTGCGGTGAGGATGTAGGCGGCGCTTTCGATGTTATCGTTACCGACTTTGCCCCAGCTACCGCGTAGTTTTAAGAAATCGAGGAAGGTAAGATTGTTTTTGATAAAACTTTCTTCGCTCAAAACCCACCCCAAGCCGATGGTGGAAAAGTTGCCCCAGCGTTGGATGAATTTGGAACTACCGTCGCGTCTTAGCGAGGCCGTGAGTAAATACTTGCCGTCGAAATTATAGTTTACTCGTCCTACAAACGATTGGCGGGTTTGCAAGTCACCTGTACTACCATTGGCTAACTGACTGTCGGGATTGCCCAAACCCAAATACCATAAATCAGGATTGACAGGAACATTGATACGAGAACCCGTGATTTGGTTTGCAGTGAATTTCTCAGTAACACTACCTGCCAGTACAGTCACATCATGTTTTCCAAAAGATTTGGCAAACGTAACGGTATTGTCAGCAATCCAACGCAAGAAACGATTATCGGTCAAATTGAGCTGGCTTGTTAACCGACGTTGGTTACCACCACTTGTAATGTAGGTGTTTAAGTCGGTTTGAAAAGGGGTGAGATACACCCGATTGTTTCCATAGCCGTTGTCAGCACTAAAAGCTGTTTTGAGTTTAAGCCATTCGATTGGCGAATATTCAAGCGCTACATTTCCCTGAAAACGGTTGCTTTGGTTGCGCTCATTACGCATATCCATAGAAAGCAAAGGGTTGCCCACATTGCCAAAAGCAGAAGTATTACCGTATTTCCCAGCATCGTTTTTGGCCATTACAACAGGTGAGGCACGGTACACCGACCGATAGGTGTCACCCAATTCTACCCCTTTTTCGTTGCCTCTGGTGTACGATAGCTGGGTGGTAAGTTTGAGCCGTTTGCTGATAGAATAGTCATTGTTGAAGCGGAAGGTGAGGCGTTTGAAATCGTTAGTCGTCACAATTCCATTATCGACAATAAAACCTCCACTAATGTAAAACGTACTGCGTTCGCTTCCGCCCGATACGGAGATGTTGTGGTTTTGTTGTTGGCCTTTTCGGAGAACTGCGCTGTACCAGTCAGTAGTACCCTCAAAGGCATGAGCTGAACCTGCCACGTTGACCGTTGGAGCTATTTCTTTCATGTAGTCAATGTACTGCGTTCTATCGGCCATTTGCACCAGATTGGCGGCTTGGCGATAGCCCGTCATGCCGTCATAACTCACTTTTACATCACCTGCTTTGCCTTTTTTAGTACTTATTAAAATAACACCGTTAGCAGCTCTTACACCGTAAATAGAAGCCGAAGCATCTTTCAATACTTCTACGCTAATGATGTCATTGGTGTTGATGTTACGTATGTCGTCGGTCAGTACACCATCTACCACATACAACGGATTGACACCTGCCAACGCAGAACCAATTCCTCGAATCCGAACTTGGGGTTGGGAGTTTGGCTGTCCTGAAGCGATAATTTGTACTCCTGCTACCTTCCCTTGGAGGGCTTGGGTAGGAGTTTGGACAGGTTGCTTAAAAAGCTCTTCGCCTTTTACTTTACCAATCGAGCCTGTCAAATCGCGTTTTCGTTGCGAACCATAGCCTACTACAACTACTTCGTCCAATGTACGTGAGGCAGCGGTCAGGCTTACATTAATAGTAGTACGATTTCCTATGGCTTCTTCGACCGTATCATAACCGATAAAACTAAAAATGAGTGTACCATTATCAGGAGCAGTGATGTTGTATTTACCATCTGCATCTGTCAATGCACCTGTGTTGGTACCTTTGACTTTGATGGTCACACCTGGGATTCCGATACCATTTTCTGATACAGTTCCAGCGACTTTGATGTCGTTTGCCCATACACTTCCGCAATAGAAAAATAATATAACCAGTATTATTTTAGAAGAGAGAAGTGAAAAGAAAGAGAAAAGTTTAATCATACAGATTTTTGATTTTGTAATACAAATTCTTATAAAAACACAAAAATTGGCTTGCAAATATCTACCTTTAAAGAAATGATTACCTAATTTTGCACCATATCATTACCTTATCATAGTCTAAAAATGAAAAATGTAAGCTAGGAGAAGGCCAACTTTAGAAGGTAATATTTAAGCATAGTTATATGAGAGTGAATCTGTTGCGTTATTATTGTTTTTTTCTTTTAATGATAGATACCCACGTCTGGGGACAAACCTTGCAAGACCTTTGTCAGCCAGAAGTAATTCATTACACCCAACAAATCTA
>JBDHXS010000346.1:0-7368 GCA_039810845.1 Runella sp.
TACGTTTTTTAACTTATATTTTTGCGCAAAATTATTCAAAAGCTGTTCTACTTCGGTTTTTGATTTGCGTTCGGGATTAGTATAAATGATAAATGTGCGAGCTTCATTCATCCCTTTTTGTTTCATTTCAGCTTCCAGTCGTTGTGCAACCACTCCTAGCTTATCTAAATCTCGATTCACCCAAATCATCACTCCTTTTGAGCGAACTCCGTATTTGCACATGGGGCAGGTTTTGGTGCCTTTGTCGGGACCCCAAATATGCATGGGGTCGAATGCGGGACATTCTGTACGTGGCAAAAGCCCCGAATGACGAGCCTCTTTGTCGTAGAAAGGATGTAAAACAATATCTCTTTGGCCTATTAAAACACCATTTTGTATTTTTAAGGCTACGCCACCCTCACGCACAAAGCCCGAGGCCATTTCCATTTTGTACTCATAAGATTCTGTCAGATAAGGGTCTCCTTTAAACAAAAAATCGGGCATATTATAACAGGTTTTTTGGGAAGGAGCTTTGAGGTCAAAATGAATATGAGCAGGTTCTCTTCCATTGGGATAAGGCGCGGGTTTGATGCTCTGAATCTCGTATTCGCCCTTGTCATTGGTTTTGAGCCAGCCTCGACAGTAGCCGTGCCACCAGGCATAGCTGTTGTGGTTTTCGGTACCTATTTTGGCATATTTCCCTGCGGAATTGGTATGGTAAAAATACATGAGTACGTGAGCTGCGGGGGTTTTGCCATCAGATAAAAGTACTCGCCCTCGGATGAGTATTCGTTGGCCTTTGGCCGTGTCGGGAGCAATGCGCGATAGGTGAGTGAGTTTGTCGGGTTTTACTTCGTCAAATACACAGCAATCGCAGGACGATGGTTTATTTTGAGCCTTAGCCGATTGAATTTGCCTGTATAAGACGCATGTAAATAGGAATAAACAATGGAAGAATTTGGGTTTCATACAATTTCCTGTTTTGTTGTTAATGCAAAGCAAGCAACTGTATAACTGTCAAGTGAATTGATTAGATGATATGTCGAAAATCCTTGATGAAAATGCTTCTATTGCTTACCACACATTTGCATTGCGCGAGGCAAAAAGATAATTTGTACGCATAGTACACATTCGACAACAAAGAGTATTAAAGTTTGTTCCCCATTTATGTCATTTACTATTTTTATGAAAAACAAGTTGCTTTCTTTTGTTGCATTCTTTTTATTAATCCGTGTCGTTTCTATCGCACAAGAGCTCCGTTTTCGCCCAGATAGCACGTTTCGCATTGTTCAGTTTACTGACATTCATTACAAAGCTGGGGCAGAACCCTCCAAAAAATCGGTGTCAATGATGCGTGCCACGCTCGATGACATAAAACCTGATCTGGTCGTTTTTACGGGGGATGTTGTGGTAAGTGCACCAACCAAACAAGGCTGGGACGAAGTTCTTGGCTTGGTTATCTCCCAAAAGATACCCTATATGGTAACCTTTGGTAACCACGACGACGAAAATGAAATGAAACGTGCTGAGGTAGCCGCTTACGTAGCTGGAAAGCCCTACTTGCTCAATAAAACGGCTGAAATTAGCGGCGTTGATGGTTATCTGAACGGGGCAGTAGCAATCAAAGGGAAATCTGGAAACGATGCTGCGGTGCTGTATGCGATGGATTCGCAGGCTTACTCAAAAAACAAAAGGGTGGATGGCTACGGATGGTTCAGCCACAACCAGGTAGAATGGTTCCGAAAAACCAGTGCTTCTTTTAAACAAAGTCGGAGGGATACCCTTCCTGCGTTGGCCTTCTTTCATATTCCTTTACCTGAGTACAAAATGGCTTTTGATAACATCAAGAACAAAAGGCGTGGAGTACGCTATGAGAACGAATGTGCTCCCCAGCTCAACACTGGTATGTACACTGCCATGCTTGAATCAGGCGATGTGCTTGGTATGTTTGTCGGGCATGACCACGTCAATGACTATTTGGTCGATTACAACGGAATAGCCTTGGCTTATGGTTGCTTTTCAGGAAGCGAAAACACATACCTGCGGTCTAAAAACGGCGCTCGGGTGATTGAATTGAAAGAAGGAAAAAAGGAATTTAAAACCTACCTTCGTGAGTTTGACGGCACCATTCTGTATCCAATCACGTATCCATTTCCCGTTCCTGTAAAAAAATAATATGCGGAAGTTGAGAATAAAAGTTCAGGTATAAACTTGTTCCAAGAATAAAGCCTCTTTATTGATAACCAGGAACATTCTTTCCCAAAACAATATCTCTTTTTCCGATCCAAGTACCTTTGGCGTCTTTGGTTAGCTTGATAATACCCGAACCACCTCGATTTGCGGCATTATCGCGGTCTTTTTGCGTAAGAAGTGGGTCACCTTCAAATTGGTATTCATCAATCCAGTATTCATTTTTGTTGGGTTCTTTGATAATCGGATGAACGTGTGCCGCAAATCGCTGATTGGGGTAAGCCGCAGGGCGAATGGAACTGAATTTGTAACGACCCTGTGTGTCGGTTTTCATCCAGCCGCGCAAATGCCCGTGCCGACGGGCGTGGGTCTGCGTGAGTGAAGGTGTATATTCTCCTTTTACATCGGTATGATAGACATACAAAATCACACCAACGGCGGGTGTTTTGCCGTCTTTTTGATAAATCGTTCCGCTGATTTCCATTCGTTCGCCTTCTTCTTTAGCATCGGCAATCGTGGTTTGCCAATTCAACTCTTTGGGTATTCCTGCGTACATCAGTTCACAGTCTTCGCACCCGCCTACGTTTTGGGCTTTGGCAAGCAAACAGACGCAAAGCAAAATAAAGAGAATAGGAAGTTTTTTCATGTCAGTATTGAGTTAGAGGTTAATTTTCTCCTCCCTTTTTATCATCATTGTTGATACTTTTCTTTTGACGTTGGGCTTGGTTGGTCATTTTGCCAAATTCATATGAAAAACTGACTCGCCAGCCTCGATTAAAGAATTTACTGCCACCTTCCTGTATAAAAGTGGGAGAAGAGAAAGACATTTTTTGCTCAATAAAAGGAGCGAAGAAATTGTCCAATCCAGCACTGATAGAGCCTTTTTTCTTCAATATTTCTTTCTGCAACGCCAAATTGTAGTAGGCATAGCCACTCATTTTTCCCTGCAACATCACCCGAGGCGAGTTGAAGAATCCGAAAAACTGTGCTTTGAAACCCTTTCCAAAATCGTAGGTCGAATTCATATTGATGCGGTACATCCAGTTTTCATTTTGAGCCTGCAAGGCTGGGCTATTCAGGATATTGTAGTAGAGATTGAAAGAGCCATTGGAAGAAAATTTCTTGCCGATTTTGGCCGTACCGCTGAGCGTAAGCCCGTACGATTTGTTTTGTGAGATATTCTGGAAAGTAATATTCGCATTTCCTTCATTGTCAACAGTACGAATCCGTTCGAGTGCGTTGTTGGTTTGGCGCATGAAAAACACCGCATTGACCGACGACTCTTTAATATATACGTTATAACTGGCTTCGGCGCTGTGGGTTAACTCTGGCTTGAGGTAAGGATTGCCCGAATAGGTCATTTTGGGTTCGCTGGCGTTGACGTACGGATTCAAAAACCACAACATAGGCCGCTGAATACGCTGCGAATAACTTAGTTTCAATTTTTGGTTTTTGGGCAAGTTTCTTGACAAGCTAACATTAGGAATCAAATTGCCGTAATTGTTAGAAAAGGGCACTTTTCCCGCCAAAAATTCTGCCTGAATGAAGGTATGCTCATACCGTGCGCCAGCATTGATACCCCATTTGTTTTTAGACGTACGCGAGTAGGCAAGATAAGCAGAAGCTACTTGTTGGTTGTAATCAAATACATTGGTCAAAGCAGGTACATCCTGAAAATTGGTAGAGCCGTCCAGTGCAGTAGCTACGCGGTAATCACTTTTGACATTACGTAAAATAGCTTTTGTCCCCAGTTCCAATGTACTGACACTATCCAATGGATTGGTGAAATCAATTTGTACGGTGCCCTCGTAATTTCGGCTGGCGTTGGGACTTTTTTCGCGGTAATACACAGCATTTTCGGCATTGAGCTGGTCGAGGTTGTAATAGCTGTCTTCAGCTTCTTTCGAGAACATCGTCAGAATGTTAAATTCCTTCTTCGGTTTTTTGAAAGTCTTGTTGTAATCCAGATTCAACGTACCGCCATCCCAGTCATAAATGCGGTAGAGTTTTCTGGTAAACAATGACTTTTCGGTCAAGCTTGAAAAATCGTTGACATAATCGAAATTCATGGCGTTTTTGCCATCGTAAAAATTAAGCCCCGCACTTAGGCGATTGAGCGAATCCACATCCCACTCTGCCGAGATATTGCCGTACGCATTTTCGCCGCCACCTCTGAAATAGGTATTTTGCAGCAGCGTTGTTTGGTAGTTTTCGATGGTGGTCAATCGTTTTGTATAGTTTTCGCCCAAGTTGCGCCATTTGTTAAAGCCGCCCCGTGCCGAAATGCCTATGTTCTTTTTGCGGTAATTGAGAGAGCCGTTGTAATTGTCGTTCCAACGTCCAAACGAAGTCGTGGCTTTGCCATTAATTCCCTGCAAGTTATTGCGTTTCGTAATAATATTGATAATTCCCGCCGTTCCTTCGGCGTCGTACTTGGCGGAGGGTGAAGTGATGACTTCAATCTGTTTGATGTCGTCGGCAGGAATGAGTTTAAGTACTTCGGCGATGCTTTTGGCCATCAGGTTGGAAGGTTTGCTGTTGATCAACACCTTGATGTTGGAACTCCCGCGCAATTCCACATTTCCGTCCAAATCTACCGCAATCGAAGGGATTTTTCGTAAAACATCGCCCGCATTTCCGCCTTTGATGGTAATGTCTTTTTCGGCATTGTACACCAAGCGATCGGGTTTGTCTTCAAACAAGGATTTTTGTTCAACTACCTGAACCTCTTTGAGTTGTTGGGCTGTTTGAGCAAAAGAGATAACACCCAAGTCTGTGTCTTCTTTAGCAACAATCACTTTATCAATAGTCTTGTCTTTGTATCCAACAAACGAGATTTTTACCTGATACATACCCTCACTTACTTTGGTAAACGCAAATTTTCCTGTCAGATCAGAGGTCGTTCCTTCCACAATTTGGCTGTTTTTGAGCAGTGCTACGGTGGCAAACTCGACGGGTTTGCGGGCGGTTGAATCAAGGATAAAACCCGTGATTTTTGATTTTTGGGCAAAAGATGTCCCAATCAACCCTACAAAGAGGGTGATAAAGCATACATGTTTCATGATTTAGATTAATTGGCTGTTAGTTGGGTGGAATTTGGCTGTGAATGGGTTGTTTTTAGGATAGTTGAATATGCGTGAATACTCTACTTTTTGAAATAGGTTACAGCAAAGAGGAAGGTTTTTCAGAAATGTTGCATTGTTCCTATTTTTTTTCAGAATTAATTATCGGCCGACATAGTCCACACATCGCCGCCCCAATTGTGTTTTCCGCCAGTATGTTTTCCGCTGAATAACCATATTTTGTTTTTGAAAACCACGCTTGTACCCCCACTTCTGACAGTCCAGGGGGCATGCTCAGTTTGTTGGTTCCATTGTATGCCGTCGGGCGAATACCATACGTCATTTTTGGCTCCCGTGTTATGATTTGCCGTTGTATCATAGCCGCCGAAGACCCACAGTTTGTCATCAAATACCAACGCTCCGTTGCTAAACCGGGGTTTCCATGCTGCTTCGGTAGTCAATTGACTCCAGTGTTTACCATCTTTTGAGCGCCAAATATCGGACTTACCCTGTCCGCCAATTTTATAGAGCGTATTCTGAAAAACAATCAGTGTAGGTGTTTCTTCGGGAGACCAAGGGGCGGCATCCGATTCTTTTGCCCAATGAAGGCCATCTTCGGAAGACCAAACTTCATTGAAAAGTCGGCTGGAAACAAAATCCTTCGTGACGTCGGCAGCACCACCAAATAGCCACAGCTTTCCGTTGAAAGAAACAATGGCGTGTCCTTTTCTCGGAGTCCATGGTGCATTTGTGGCTTGTTCCCACCGAATCCCGTCAGTAGAAGACCATATTTCGTTTATCACTTCTCTTGCTTGGTACTTCATGCCACCAAACATCCATAGTTTGTTATTGAAAAAAGCGTATTCCATCCATATTCTTTCACCCCAATCTTTTTTTTGATGATGCACCCACTTTAAACCATCTGAGGAAGTCCAAGCAGCTTTTTGGCCAATCATCAGCAGACTTCCGTCGGGCATGGGCATAGGTTTGAGACCCATAGGAAATGTACCTGGCTTCCATTCTTCCTGAAAAGAGCCATTACCAAAAGGCAGTATTTGTTCCCATTTATAGTTGGCTTTAAGTGCTTTGGTGCGAGACGTAGTACCTTGAAAAAAGAGCATTGATACTCCGATAAGGCAAAAAACCAAGAGGAGTTGTTGGGTTTTCATGGTTGTAAGGGTTAGATTGGTTAGTTTTTACGCTTAACGCGGTTGAGCGTGTAGCTACAAAATTCAGTTCCTATGAGGAAATTTTTGTTTTTATCCAGAAAGAAAAGAACGTTATCATCACCTTTTAGCAAAAAAATCGTTTCCTTGGATTTATCACTATTCAACTGAAACACCGTAGCTTGTGAGTCGGCTTGCGTTCCTTTGATGATTTGCCAAGTTCCTTTTCGAGGATTGGCACGGTAAAAACTTCCTTCTAAATCATAGGTGGTGGGTTGATGCGTGAGGGAGTCTTGGTAAAGCGTCAGCCTCCATTTTGTTTTGAAACAATCAGGTGAGACCGAAATCTCCAGTTCTTTTGCCAATTCCTGACAAGCCCCTCTTCCCTCAAAAATACCCACGACCGACGGACCCGAAGCAAAAGGTTTACGGGAAGTCATTTCGCTCGGTACGTTTTGCGTTAAGCCCACTACCGACAAGGCTAATAGTAAACAACTTAAAATCAGTTTCATTATGGTTAACGATTTATGCAAAATTAGTAGAGACTATGAGTTGATATAAATATTGGGTAATCAACTCTGTTAACTATTAACAAATAACGAATAACTGTGCGTAAGCACTTAGTTTTTGGCTTTATTGAACGTATAACTATACCCAGCGTTTCCAATCATCAGACTCTTGTCGCTGTACAGCAGATGTATGATGTTGTCGTCCATTTTTACAAAAGAGAGCGAAAGCTCGGATTGATCGGGATTGAGTTGATACACTACTGCGTTGGGATTGGCTTGTGTGCCTTTTGTTATGAGCCATTTTCCTGTGGCTTCTACCTGCGTGCCACCATTTATAAATCCAGTCGTGTTGGGTTGGCTTACTCCATACACAGCGGTTAAGCTAAAGGTGGTTGGAGTTTTGGTAATTGGGTCTTTCTGTAGAGTAATCTTCCATTTTACAAAGTCGCACTCCTGCTCAAA
>JBDHXS010000347.1:0-7357 GCA_039810845.1 Runella sp.
GATTGCATTCTGGCAAGCATACAATCTGCATTTAGCTCATGTAATTGAAAATACCAGCGATAAAGTATTGCAAAATACAATCCTGATTGAAGGTGCTGGGCCGTTTACACTTGAATTTATTATGAAAGACTACGCCGAGCACCTCAAGCATCACCTACATCAAATCGTACCAGAAGTAGGACTGAAAAGTATTTTTGAGAATGTATATGGTGCTTGATTATTTATAAAAATTTTATTTGAGGTTATGTCGTCTATCGAACGCGTTAGTCGTTATCTCCAAATCATACTCATTGTAGCGGTGTTGATGTATTTCACAAGGGTCATTACGATTCCTATGACATTTGGGTTGTTGGTAGCGATTGTACTTTATCCCTTTTGCAAATGGCTCGAAAATCACCGTTGGCCACGTAGTTGGGCTATTGCGGCCTGTTTGTTAGTAGTTCTTCTGATTGGAACGGGTTTGTTGGGAGTGATGGTGTGGCAAGTGGCTGAACTGCGCCAAGAACTTCCGCACCTTGCCGCAAAAGGGGATCAAGTTTTGGTACAAATTCAGCGATGGCTCACCTCAAAGTTTGGGATTACGCTTGATATGCAGATCAATTGGCTGCGTCAAACGACCAATAATCTGAGCAATCGCTTAGGGACAGTTTTGGTTGGAACTGTCAATGCCACGGCAAGTTTGCTGTTTAATTTGGTCATTATTCCGCTATTCACTGCCTTGTTTTTGCAATATCGAGGGTTGTTGATGAAAGGTGTTTATCAAACATTTGGCCCTCAAAATAGAGAAGGTGTGCGCATAGTAGCTACACAAACCGTTGAAACCTATCATAACTATATTAAGGGGCTGTTGTTGGTATATTTGATTGTTGGTATCTTGAACAGTGTCGGCTTGGCATTTATTGGTCTCAAACAAGCTATTTTATTTGGGTTTATTGCTTCTATTCTGACTATTATTCCTTATGTGGGTATTGCAATTGGGGCACTCCTGCCGATTTCTGTGGCATGGATGATGTACGATTCGGTTTGGTATCCTTTGGGAGTGGTGGCCGTTTTTGGCACGGTGCAGTACTTAGAGGCCAATGTGATTTTTCCGTGGGTGGTGGGGGTACAGCTCAAAGTCAACACCTTGGCTTCATTAATAGCCTTATTTGTTGGGGGGGTGATTTGGGGCGTGTCGGGTATGGTGCTTTTTTTACCTTTTGTAGCTATTCTAAAAGTAATTGCCGATAATGTAGAAAAATGGAAACCACTGGCAACGTTTCTGGGGCCTGAGAAGTAGCCTTTTTACATAGAATTTGTCATAAGAATCTGTAAAGGTCTGTGAAAAAATAATTGATATGAAACCCAACTTCATCAATATAAAAAAGGAGCAGATTGCTGCCCAACTCCCTCTGCCCTCTGTCCAAAAGCCCTTCATCACTGCCGAAGGCATCAAAATAAAAATAATTTTTACCAAAGCAGACGTAGCTGATGCCGAACATTTGGGGTTTGCGGCGGGTATTCCTCCCTTTTTACGAGGCCCATACAGCACCATGTACGTGATGCAACCTTGGACGGTGCGCCAATATGCAGGTTTTTCAACTGCGGAAGAGTCTAATGCCTTCTATCGCCGCAATTTGGCAGGTGGACAAAAAGGACTTTCGGTGGCGTTTGACTTAGCAACGCACCGTGGCTATGATTCAGACCATCCGCGCGTGGTAGGTGATGTGGGAAAAGCGGGCGTAGCCATTGACAGCGTGGAAGACATGAAGATTCTTTTCGACCAAATTCCCCTCGACCAAATGTCGGTTTCGATGACCATGAACGGGGCTGTGGTTCCGATTATGGCCTTTTATATTTTGGCAGCCGAAGAACAAGGTGTTTCCCCCGAACAATTAGCAGGTACGATTCAGAACGATATTTTGAAAGAGTTTATGGTGCGCAATACTTACATTTACCCCCCAGCACCAAGTATGCGCATCATTGGAGATATTTTTGCGTACACGAGTCGCTTCATGCCAAAATTCAACAGCATCAGTATCAGCGGTTATCACATGCACGAAGCGGGCGCACCTGCCCACATTGAGCTTGCGTACACGCTGGCCGATGGGTTGGAGTACATTCGGACGGGTTTGGAAGCGGGAATGGACATTGATGATTTTGCGCCGCGCCTGTCGTTTTTTTGGGGAATTGGTATGAATCATTTTATGGAAATTGCCAAAATGCGCGCTGGACGATTGTTGTGGGCAAAAATTGTGAATCAGTTTTCCCCAAAAAACAAAAAGTCGCTGGCACTGCGTACCCATTGTCAAACGTCAGGTTGGTCGTTGACTGAACAAGACCCTTTCAACAATGTAGCGCGGACCACCGTTGAAGCTATGGCGGCGGCCTTGGGTCACACCCAAAGTTTGCATACGAATTCGCTCGACGAAGCCATTGCCTTACCTACCGATTTCTCAGCGCGGATTGCACGGAATACCCAATTGTATTTACAAAATGAAACGGATATTTGCCGCGTTGTAGATCCGTGGGGAGGAAGTTATTACGTCGAATATTTGACCAAAGAATTGGCCGAAAAAGCGTGGGCGCTGATTGAAGAAGTGGACCAAATGGGCGGAATGACCAAGGCAATAGAGGCAGGTTTGCCCAAAATGCGCATCGAAGAAGCAGCGGCCCGCAAACAAGCCCGCATCGATGGCGGCAAGGATATAATTGTGGGGGTGAATAAATTTAAACCTGATTCGGAGAAGGCGCTGGATATTTTGGAAGTTGATAATCAGGCCGTTCGGGAGTCGCAAATTGCGCGGTTGAATCGATTGAAAGCCGAGCGCGACCCCGAAAAAGTGAAAGCGGCACTTGAAGCCATTACGGAGGCTTGTCATCAGCAAGGAGGAACGGATTTTGAATCTAATTTGCTTAGTTTGGCTGTAAAAGCGGCGCGATTGCGCGCAACCTTGGGAGAGATTTCGGATGCAATGGAAAAAGTTTTTGGAAGATATAAAGCAGTGATACGTTCAATTTCAGGAGTATATAGTGCGGAGGTTTCGGACGATGAAAACTTCCGCTTGGCCCGCGAGATGGCCGACCGTTTTGCAGAACTTGAAGGGCGCCGCCCCCGCCTGATGGTGGCTAAGATGGGACAAGATGGTCACGACCGTGGGGCTAAGGTGATTGCGACGAGCTTTGCCGATTTAGGTTTTGATGTGGACATGGGACCGCTGTTCCAAACCCCCGAAGAAACGGCTCGCCAAGCGGTAGAAAACGATGTGCATGTGGTGGGGGCGTCGAGTCTGGCAGCGGGGCACAAAACCCTCGTTCCACAATTGATTGAAGAACTCAAAAAACTGGGTCGCGAAGATATTATGGTGATTGCAGGGGGAGTCATCCCGCCTCAAGACTATGATTTTTTGTACAAGGCAGGTGTAAAAGGGGTTTTTGGCCCTGGGACGGTCATTTCAGTAGCGGCGCAAAAGATTTTGGGAGAGTTGATGGGAAATGAGTAATTGACTCTGAACAAAATTACAAGGTATGATTAAAACTCAATTAGGTTTTGATTGTATCTTTTTATCGTTATAATCAAATTTTTTCTTTGAATAAATCATTGCATTGACAACTTTTTCCTACATTTGCTGCAATTAATCAGCTCTTTTAGATGAACACGCTTCGCTCTTACCTTCACGTTTATCTAAGTATGCGGGTCTGCATTTGCGGGTCGTAGCCGTTTCTCTGTTTCTATTCTTGATTTTATATTCCACTGAGTTTCACAGGGGTGCTTTTGCCTATTTTGGTTAGTACACTGATTTAACCGCAGCGGCAGTCCGTAGATGCAGTGAACAGGCATGGATTAAAAAAATCGGTGTAAATCTGCCAAATCAGTGGTATCTGTGTGCCAATATCATATAGAATTTCAACAACAAACCTTCCAAAAATCATTTCATCATGACTCCCATGACCCTTCAATTGGCTGATTATGGTATCAGCTCAAAAACTGGCTTTTTGCCTGAACGTCCTGTATCTTCAACACCTATTTATAACCATGCTTGGCACAACTTGGCCACAAATCTGCCCAAAGCAATGGCTACAGGAACCTTAAAAGCCATGATAGAGGCACTTCCCGAGTTTGTGGAAGATGTAGAAACTCCTCTTGAATTCTCGATGCGTACGCTTTCGTATTTAGGCCATGCCTATTTGTGGGGCGATAAGGAAGTCCCTAATCGGCTACCTAAAAAATTGGCGCGAGCATGGGTATGGATATCACGTCAGGTAGGACGTCCTCCGATTCTTTCGTATCCATCGTATTGTTTGTATAATTTCCGATTGGTAGATGCCTCAAAACCTGCGTATTTAGGTAATATTGAAATTGCTCAAAATTTTCTCGGAGGACTTGATGAAGACTGGTTCATCTTGATTCACGTGGACATTGAGGCGCGAGCAGCGCAGGCAATAAGGGCTGTGCCTGACTTACTTTTTAGTGCGTATCTCAACGATGCAGAAGCGATGAAACGTGGTTTGCAGGAAGTCCGTGATGCGATGCAACAAATGAACGCCACGATGAATCGTATGCCCGAAGGCTGCGATCCATTCATTTATTACACGCGCGTTCGTCCTTACATATTTGGAACAAAAAACAACCCTGCTTTGCCTGATGGGCTGATTTATGGGGACTGTTTTGACGGAAAACCGCAGTTTTATCGGGGCGAAACGGGAGCGCAAAGTAGTATTGTTCCTGCGTTGGATGGTTTGTTAGGTGTAACGCACCAAAACGACCCGCTGAAAGAATACTTGCTGGAGATGCGTACGTACATGGTGCCTGAGCATCAAGAGTTTATTGAACGAGTGGAAAACGAGTCGCTGGTACGCAGACGGGTACAAGAACACAGTGGAAATGTGGAATTAACGGAATTATACAATGCTTGTGTGGACGAATTGTTCCGTTTTCGAGCCAAACACTTAGAATATGCAGCTTCATACATCCACAAGCAATCGCTGCAAGCCAACAACAGCAATTCGGTAGGCACAGGCGGAACACCGTTTATGGAATATCTGGCCAAGCACCGCGATGAAACGAGGATTGCAGCACTAGATTAAGTAATAGAACAGTTTTGAACCTTGCCCTGTTAGCAATAGCGGGGCTTTTTTTGTTAATTTGAGACGGAATTAATCACAAAATCAATGGAAAACTTTCGGATTGTAAGTTTGGAAATAAACGAAATCGGACCTTTTAAACATTTGAAAGTTAACTTTCCTGTCAAAGAAGAAAGTGATAAAGCTGAGATACATATCCTTACTGGGGGGAATGGAACGGGGAAAAGTACGATTTTGCAGTGTCTTTCATTTCCAAAATCTTCTAATGGAGAATTAATTGTTAATAAGTTTTGGACTAATAAGCCTATAAGCTCATTTACAATTGACTATTCTACTTCTCCCTCATCTCCTCCAATGAAATGGTATTTGAATCAGGGGAATTTGCAGAGTAATCATTGGGTTCCAATACTTAATGATTATAATAATAAAATAGGGGTAGAACCTGAAATGGTCGAGTTTGAGTTCATTGTATTAGCGTATTCTGGGTATCGTCAAGTTAATGACTTTAAAGTAACTGGAATTCAGGAAATACAGGAAAGACCGTTGTACCGCGCTAATAATTTTACAAATTCAATCAATCCACAACTTTTTTTTCAGTGGCTTGTTAACATCCAAACGCGTGAACTAATATCCAAAGGAAAAGGTGATATAACTAAATCAAAGAAATATCGTTCAACCATTGAAATAATAGAAAACGCCTTGAGTGAAATAATTGAGTCAGAGGTAAAATTTGATTTGGAAGAAGACCCATTAGGCGTGAAAATTAAAGTTGACGGGCAAACTTTAAATTTTGATCAACTGCCCGATGGCCTAAAATCAATGGTAAGTTGGATGGGGGATTTGTTGATGCGGATGGATAGACTGAAATGGGTAAATAATACGCCCGTTTTAGAGCGAAATTTTATATTGTTACTTGACGAAATTGAAGTGCATTTGCACCCAGCGTGGCAACGGAAAATTTTGCCTGTGGTCCAAAAAATCTTCAAAAATGCCCAAATCTTCATTTCTACGCATTCTCCTTTTGTGGTAGGTTCGGTAGATGGCGCTTGGGTGCATCGGTTTGTGAAAAAAGACGGCTATAGTGTGTTGGCAGGAGAACCGATTTTGTCGGAAGATGCCAAAAGTTACGATTATATTTTAGAAGAAATCTTTGGCATTAAAGAACGTTTTGGGGTGGAGGTAGAAAGGAAATTAGCGGAGTTTCAGCAACTCAAAAAAGAGATTTTGAAAGGAAGTGAAACGGTAGATACCGCTTATTTTAGAAAATTGGCAGGAGAATTGGCCGTGCAAAGCGTTGAACTCGAAAGTATCATAGGCATGGAACTCAGACAGCTAAAACGCCTCACTAACCAAGACTTTTCCCTGACCGAAGCATGAGAAAATTTACCCGTACAGACTCTCCTGAGGTTTTAACGAAAGCTGTTGGGAAAGATAATGTTCCGCGTTGGCAAGTCTATGGGGAGCAATATTCCCAAAGTCGTTATACTACAAGTCATAGTTTTAAGTTTCAATGGCCTCAAATTGACGGCAAAAAGTTAAACCGATATCTTTTGCCTGATTTGATGGCAATGACGGATGAACACTGCGCCTATTGTGATAAATTTCCGTTGTTGAAAGGAGATGACTCCATAGACCATTTTTGTCCCAAATCACTGCCTGATTTTTACAATCTTGTCTGTAAGTGGGAGAATTTATATATCGCTTGCAAACACTGTCAAGATTCAAAAGGTAGCCAATTTGAAAACACTCTTTTACGTCCCGATGAGATTGACTATGATTTTCGCCGCTATTTCATTTATGATTATATCAAACATAAGGTTGAACTAAATCCTCTTGCTTCGGACGAGGAAAAAGTGAGAGCAGAAGCGACTATCAGAATTTTTGATTTGAATCATGCAAGTATGTGTACAAGCCGTCGCCATGCTTACGAACGTTTTACAAAAGATAATGCACCTATTTTGTCCGATTACAATTTTAGATTTATGTTTGACGACTAATTGATACTTGAAAGTAGTAAGCGAAAGGTTCGTTTTAGAAACCTTTGTTTTACGGATAACGATTAACAGATAACAATTAACGGATTTTTGAATGCAACAATACCACGATTTACTTCGCCATATTTTAACCCAGGGAACGCGCAAAACCGACCGTACAGGCACGGGAACCATCAGCGTGTTTGGCTATCAGATGCGTTTCGATTTGCAAAAAGGCTTTCCCTTGGTCACGACCAAAAAAGTACACACCAAATCCATCATTCATGAGTTGTTGTGGTTTTTGAAGGGGGATACCAATA
>JBDHXS010000348.1:0-7318 GCA_039810845.1 Runella sp.
TTTTGACCCAATAGTAAAGCCTCCATAGGTCAAAAAACCAATCGCCATAGGCTCTACAAATCGCATGAAAGAAAGCGATATCTGATGTTGTTGAAGATAGTAAATCCCTAAGGCTGTCAAAGTCATTACGAGTACAGCAGGCAACGACCATATTAATACAGTCAAATACGCTAAATTAGCCCCTCCTATTTTAAACCCTAGCGCGGTGATTGTTTGAGTAGAAGTAGGCCCAGGTAGTATCTGGCAAAGCGCTTGTAATTCAAGAAGTTCGGCTTCGGTAAGGTAGCGTCTTTTCTGTACAAACCTTTCAAGAAACATCACTAAATGTACTTGCGGGCCGCCAAAACACGTCAAAGCTAGAACTAACACATCTCTTAAAAAGATGATGTAGCGAATCCGTCTAACGGGTGGGTGTAAGAGTGATTCCGACAAGCTGAGATAAGTGTAACGGTTAAAGTGTACAGAAACGATTATAAGATTCTTTACTTTCTATTTATACTCATTACTTGTAATCTTATGCTTTTTTCAAGCCTAATTCAATAAGTCGTTCATTCAAAAACTCTCCTGCTGTTAAATCCACATATAATTTGGGATGATTTGTATCCACACAACTTTCCAGACAAGCCAAATCCATGTCTGCACGTGGGTGCATAAAAAATGGAATAGAATAACGCGAGGTATTCATTTTTTCGCGTGAAGGATTAACTACCCTATGAATTGTAGATTTGAGATTATG
Organism: Runella sp.; assembly: GCA_039810845.1. GTDB lineage: Bacteria > Bacteroidota > Bacteroidia > Cytophagales > Spirosomataceae > Runella. Next base: position 737 of record JBDHXS010000348.1, read on the forward strand.
ATTAGTGAGCCGGTCGAGCATATCACCTACATTAACAATGATTTGGTCGGGTAATGCCGTAATCGCAATCCATTTTCCATCGCGGCGAAGCACTTCAAGACCTTCTGCGCTCGCACCCATAAGCAACGTGATGAGGTTGATGTCTCCATGAGCAGCCGCACGAACGGCACCATCTGGTACTGTATTGGGGTCAAGTGGGAAGTAATGTAAAGCCCGCAAAATGCTGTCGCCATTACGAACTTTATCTTCAAAGTATATTTCGTCCAGCCCCAAATAAATAGCAATAGCGCGTAAAAGTGTTTTTCCTGTGTTTTCAAAGGTTTTAAATACCAGAGAGGTATATTCTTTAAATTCAGGTGTTTCTTCAGGAAAAATATTGTGTGGCATTTCTCCTTCAGGTTCGGGTTGACCCACGTGATAAAACTCCTTTAAATCAGCGACTTTAAAGCCTTTGGCTTTTTCACGACCTTTACCAATGTAGCCCCGCTGACCATTGAGTTCAAGAAATTCGTATTTCTTTTTTATTTCGTCGGGCTGTTTAAAAAAAGCCTGAACAGATTCGTAGAGTTTGTTACGAAGTTCTTCGGTAAGTACATGCTTTTTGATGGAAACAAAGCCGATATTGTTGAATGCTGTACCTAAATCTTGTACAAATTTCGCTTTGAGTTGAGGATCACCAGAAGTAAAATCGGATAGATCTAAAGACGGGATTTCGTCTAAAAGTGCAGTTTCTGACATGATTTTGAAAATTTACAACGAGTGTTTAAACACGTACTGCAAAGTTTGAAAAAACAATCGGTTATTCAAACATCAAATAAATAGTTACTGTATGCGAAGTAAGCCGGCGTATGCCTCCACTGGCAGTGTTGGTATCGTTGTTGCGAAATAAATTTACAATTCCATGTGAAAAGCGAATCTCAGGAGAAAATTTAGTATAAGCCAGAAACTGTTCTAACCCAAAACCATAATCAATGGTCAAGTCAGAATTTCGGGTATTGAGAAAATCAGAACCTTGACGCAGACGCTTACGAACGTTAGTCTCAAAGCCGAATGTCATACCGCCAAGCATATACATACGGGTGTTCATGCGACGTTGAGATTTGTATTTAAAAAGTAAAGGAAGTTCTATCCAAGTAGCTTCGCGCAACTCGCGACGTTTGCTTCCTTTTGAAAATTCATATTCTACTACACGGTCGTAGAGCGATACCGATGGGGTAGTTCTGATGTCCCAATGTTCATTAAGGTAGCCATTTACCACAAACCCCATTCTAAAACCTATCGTAGTTGGAGCGGTAATACGGCTGGTAGTATCTTGGTTGACAAATTTGTTACTATGAACAATGTGAAAACGTGTCACAGGCAATGCAAAAAGAAAGCCATAATGAATAGGTTTGTCATCATAGTATTCTAAGTTCTTGCGATAATAACTGGAAGTTTGGGCATTAGCTGATCCAACGAATCCGTAAGCAAATACTAATAATCCCAGAGCTATTTTTTGCCCACGTAAATTGAACAAATCCCGAAAGTGAGTGGTATGCATTTTGTATTTTTAAAGCCAGCCTGTTCATAAACTTTCAAAAAATCATTCCCATCTGGAAATGCTTGAACCGATTCTGGCAAATAGGTATAAGCTGCTGTATCTTTTGATACTATTCGTCCGATAATCGGTAAAATGTAACGAAAGTAAAAGTTGTATAATTGTTTGAAGGGAAAAGTTTTCGGTTTTGAGAACTCCAGAACCACGCAAGTTCCCTCAGGTTTAGTGACTCTGCACATTTCTGTTAGCCCCGCAAGTAAGTTTTCAAAGTTTCTTACTCCAAAAGAAGCAATCACAGCATCAAAAGAATTACTTTCAAGAAGTAGATTGGTAGAGTCGCCAGTTCGCAATTCTATAACATTCTCCAAACCTAATTTTTTGATTTTATCTCTGCCTACGGCCAGCATCCCTTCCGATATATCTACACCGATAATTTTAGTAGGGTTGAGTTTGAGTGCTTCGATGGCAAAATCTCCTGTACCTGTCGCAATGTCTAAGATAGTTTGCGGTTTTTCTGCCTGAAGCAATTTAATAGCGCGTCTGCGCCAATAAAAATCAATCCCTGCACTCAGAAAATGATTTAAAAAATCATAATTAGACGAAACATTGTCGAACATTTCGGCGATTTGTTCGCGCTTAGTAGCGGTTTTGTCTTTATAAGGTACTATAGTCATAATATGTATGAAGTCAGTAAAAGTTTGCAAAGTTACAACCCATAGTTGGGAAACGCTTTGTAAGACTCAATAGTTTTACGTAAAATTGTTATTGATACGTAACTTTTGTTTGAATGCTTGAGAAAATTGAAGCAATCCGAGACTATTTGTTTAAGTACCTTGAAACACGGGTAGATTTATTGAAAACAGAGGCCCAGGAAAGTCTGGAAAATATTGTAATTCAAATCATCTATTTGGTGGTGTTACTGTTACTGGCTTCTATGACAGGAATTTTTGTATTTATGATGATTGCTGTGCTACTCAACGAGTGGCTGGAAAGCCGTTATGCGGGTTTTGCCATTGTATTTGGGGTTTTATTGATTTTAACTGGGTTTTGGATTAAAGCGGATGGTTGGGTTCATTACACCGTTCGGCGATTACTTTATCAGATTTTTAAGAAGAAGTAACTTTAATTATCCGAGCAGGATTGCCGCGTACAATCGCAAAATCAGGGATGTTTTTTGTAATTACACTTCCTGCGGCAATCAGGCAGTTTTTCCCAATTTTTAAATTGGGGGTTACAATTGTTCCTGCACCAATAATCGTATTCTTACCTACATAAATGTTACCACAAAGAGTAGCTCCTGGGGCTATGTGAGCAAAATCTTCGATGATACAGTCGTGATCAACAGAGGCAGAAGTATTGATAATGACGTGTTTACCAACTTGTACTTCGGCCTGTAAAATAGCATTATGCAGAATAACGGTTCCTTCGCCCACTTTTACACTTTTATCTACAATGGCTGAGGGGTGAATAACTTTTCCAAAACGATGTTGAATAAAGGCAGCTACTTTTTGCCGAATATGATTTGCTCCAATCGAAATAATGAGATCTTCTAAGGGTTCATAATCAGGGCGATAATTCCCTACTACAGAAATCTGTCCTAATTCTTTTTTTGACAAGTCATCATCAAAAATCCCGATTACAGGTAGCTCATTAGCTTGTAAGCAACTGATTATCACTTTGGCATGTCCACTGGCACCGTAGAGAAGCATAGGTAGTTTGCAGTTTTTAAATTTACGCGAGGTACGGTACGCCGTCGCAGGATCGTGCAATTTACAGTATTTTGGTTTATCTATTACTGAGGGGTTCTTATTCAATATTTCCTTTGAACTTTTCCATTGTTACAGCTTGACCAGCGTTGATGCCTTCTGATTTGAAAACTTTTAATACTGTTATCCACAGGATTTTAACATCGAGAAAAAATGATAGATTTTCAACATACCAAATATCATATTCAAACTTTTGTTGCCAAGAAATGGCATTTCGCCCGTTTACTTGCGCCCAACCTGTAATCCCAGGCTTTACTTCGTGGCGGCGGCTTTGCCGATTGTTGTACAGTGGTAGGTACTCTGGTAAAAGTGGCCGAGGGCCAACCAACGACATTTCACCTTTTAAGACATTAATCAGCTGAGGCAATTCGTCCAAAGAGGTTTTTCTTACAAAAGCTCCTATTGCGGTGAGTCGCTCGGTATCTGGTAATAAACTCCCTTTTGCGTCATAGTTATCATTCATTGTTTTAAATTTTACAATGCGAAAAATTTTACCTTTGAAGCCTGGCCGAGGTTGAAAAAAGAATGGTTTTCCGTGGTTGTAAAAGTATAATAAAAGAGTGATAATGCCTGTGATAGGCAAGGTGATTAGGAGCAAGAAAAAAGCAATGGTTTTGTCAATCAGTGGTTTGAAAAATGGGCGATACATGCCGCAAAGGTATGGATTCAGTTGCTGCAATCAAACGTTGATAAAGTAATCGTTTTGCTATCCAAATATCCAAAGGAATGAAATCAGTTTGAACTCGTTGCCGAGCAGCCTCGCCGTGAAGATGGGCAATATTTGGATTTTGAAGATAATAGTTGATTTTTTCAGCTAAATCATGTGCTGAACGTGGTTGACAAAAGATTCCTGTTTGATTTTCAATGATTGCATCTTTTAGCCCTGTTGCATTAGAAACAATAGCAGGTTTTCCCATGGCAGCGGCTTCCAATACTACATTGGGGAATCCTTCTCGGTAACTTGGTAGCACTAAAAAGTTCATTATTGCATAATATTCTGCCATATTTTTCTGCTCACCTGCTTGGATTATGGTTGGGTCGTTGTCAAGTTTATCCATTAGTTTTTTGGCTGGTTTTTTGCGTTCGTCTTCCCCTCCAATCAAAAGTAATTTTGCGTTTGGATAAGCTTGTTTTACCTTTTGCCAAGCATCATAAAGCTCTTGAATTCCTTTATCATGGGTTAGCCGTCCTACAAATCCTATAATTGGTTGATTTTGTGGAAGATGGTGTTTTTTATAGAGTAATTTTATAGATAATTTGTCTATTTTTTCAGGATTAAATTTACCTTTAGCATCTACGCCATTGCTACTGCCATTGTGAACAAAAGAAATTTTTGATTCAGATACTAATTTATTTTGAATAGCAATTTGTCGTAATGAAGGGCTTGCAGCTATAACGTAAGTAGCACAGCAACAGCTTATTTTTTCGATAATTTTCCAACCAATTACCCCCCAAAAACTCGCCGTTTCTAAAGGTAGACCACGCATTTCGTAGATTCTTATAGGCACTCTATTGAATTGTGCAGCAAGCATTGTAATAAAAGCTGCTTTGGGTGTATTACCATGAACTATAAATGGTTTAGATTTTTTGAAATAACGGATTAATAGCCAGAGGTTTTTCCAGTCTTTCCAAATAGTTATTTTTCTTTGAAATGGAATTGATAGAGTATAAACGCCATTTCGTAAACCAAAATTCTCTAAATCAGTCTTTTGGTGTTCATTGTTAGTTGAGGTAAGTACATGTAATTCGTAGCCATTTTCTTTCCAAAATTGTGCCTGACCTTCCAGAAAACACAATGACATTGGCACCGTAAAAGTCTGAACCACTCGCATGGTATTGAGGTTTAGGGTTTTAATAATCCGAATATATTGATTTTATAGGCTATTGTTTTTAATAAATCCCAAAAAATTTTTATGGCTATCGTCATTAATCCCCCTAAAAATGGGAAAACATACCCATTTTGGCCATAAAAAGACCATAAAACCGTTATCCAGTTCCAACGAGTAATTAATTTTTTAGAAAAAGAAGGAGTTTCATAGTAATCCACCAATATGTCAGATAAGTTGGCATAAGTGCTTTTGGTATGAGCACGGAGGAGTAGTTCTTGATCTTCGTTATGTAAAAATTCGTGGTATAGCCATTGCTGAAACCATCTGGTATGTCCACACCAAGTCGGATGCGCTACTGAAATTGTTTTAAACCAAGGTTGAGCAACGATTTGGGTATGGGAGATAGGAAAAATACGTTTTCCTAAAACTCGCCCTGTATCATCCAATACGCGCATGGCTGTACCAACTAAATCAATGTCTGGATTGGCTTTCAAGAATTCAATTTGTTTTTCCAAACGTTGGGGATAGGCTATGTCGTCGGCATCCATCCGAGCAAGGTATTGACTTTTACACAATTGAATGCCTTGGTTAAGCCTTTTCACAATTCCTCTATGTTGTCCGTCGCTGATGACATGAATACGAACATCTCCAAAACTTTGGGCTATGCGTAGGCTATTGTCAGTAGAGCCATCTTCCAAAACTAATAATTCCCAATCAAGGTAGGTTTGATTCAAAATAGAATGAATTGCCCGCGCTAAAGTTTCTGCTCCGTTATATACAGGTAAAAGGATTGTAACTTTGGATAGGGACATGACAAATTCTTTTGTTAGATTCTCTGAATACATTGAAAATCAATTGAATGAGATTAAGGTACTGTTCGAGTTCTTTTGTCTCTTTATAAAATTCGGCATAACCTTTGGGACAGTGACAGCTATACTTTCTAAAAAAATTCTTTCCCAAAACTTCAAAGTAGTAGCTTATTCCATCAGTCATAAAAATTTCCCCTTTTCCATATTTTTTAGCAATTACCCGAACGGTATCTCCATTCATTTCTACTCTTGTAGTATTGTCTCGCTGCGCTCTTTTATTCCTATATTCTTTTCGAAGCGAATCAATGATGATATGTTGTTCACGGATGGATAAAAGATTATTATGCAGTAATTCCTGTAAAAAACTGTTATCATTAACTACTGCCTTAAACGTAACAATATGTTTCAAATACCCACTCTTGTTGTTCCAAATCTCAAACTTTTGGAGGTGTAATTGATTTTTTTTGTGGGTAATTACATACAGCTCCTGCGCTTCACCGAACATTAATGAAGTGTTTACCCAAAAGCGTATTTGATATTCTCTTTGGCGTAGTTTTGGAACACGAACTCCTATTTGTTGAGTTAGCGTTTCAAAATAGAAAGTAGAATCTTGGGTTGTTTTAGCCTTACTCCAACTACTT
>JBDHXS010000349.1:0-7313 GCA_039810845.1 Runella sp.
CCCTGGTTTCGTAGTCATTAGAATCAAACTTCACCGATCTCCTCACCACAGTCCAGTCAGGAAACAATGGCTCATTAAGCAATAACTCAAAAAAATAGTACTCCATGTTAAACCCAAAAAGCTTGAGGATTTGGAGATTGACCTTTTTGATACTTTCATAGGCCAGTTTTCCCTCGGAGGTTCGCTGATAGCTATTGCCTCCTCGCTCTTTTATAAAAAATCCTTTCTCGCTCAAGTCCTCCAAGCTCTTCTTTTGCTGCGTATTCAGCCATTTACCGTATATTTTTTTTTCTTTTAAGTGGATATACGTATTCGTCAAAATATCTAATTCGTGGCTTATTGGATTTAGTTCCACAATCGTATCTTGCATTTCATACTGGTAGAAAATCCTAAACCCATGCACATCCGCGTACCTCTGTAACTTTGGAATAACTCCTTTATAGCCTCCCGTAAAATTAAAGTAAATAGTGAGGTTTAGGTCTCGGTAGTTGGTTTGTAGTTTTGACTGAACGTCATCCAAGCGCACAAAAAGATTTTCGATACCCTTTGCATAATTTGTCGTGACATCGAGACCTACAATGCGCTCTATATGAACCTCATGTCCTATCCCTTCGGCTAATAAAAACGCTTTTATAATTTTGGCGGACAACTCACACTTGAAGGTATCGGTACTAATCAAATAGATGATTTCCTGAGGAGAATCCGTCAGCCATCCTTTCTGTTGGAAAAAGTGATACGTACTCTGTAATTCTGCCGAAGCGAAAATATTGGGGGCAGATGAGTCGGAATGAATAACCCATTTCCAAGAATCGTCAGGGTGGCGACTTAATCCGTAACAAAATTTTCGTAAAATGTAGTTACTCAATACCTCTTCATCGGCTGTGGGTAATTTGGCATTTTTTTGAATGACCTTCATAATGAGTTCGTTGAGTTCGGGCTCATCAAATACCTCAGGAAACTGCTGAATAGCCCGAAGACAGTTTGTGAGTATTGATGTACCTACGGATACAATGGCAACATTTCTTTTATCATTCATGAGAATTCGTAAGGGGGGATTGTATCTCAAATCTATTCAATGTCTCTTATACTTTGCAAGAAAATTTTAAAAAAGACTTTCACAATCGCTTTCTGTAAACCGTAATGTTTTTGAACCTAAAAACATTACGGATATGTTAAACACAAACAATCAAAATCAGGCCATTACTAATCAGAGAGTTGGCACAGGTCTTAGCCAAACGAATACGCTGAAAACCACCCCAAAAGTAGATCAGCGTGGCTACCCATTTTTTGAATCAAAAGCCCACTGGCATTTACTATTACCTTTTTTAAAGTGCAGACTATACATCAGCAACGATGAAATCACCATCCGTCGCTATGATATTGTTGGTAATTTTAAAGAGACGACGCTAAGCCGTAGAGACTACAGTCGTATCAACTTGCGTGGTCATTTTGATAGGTACATTTCGCTTGAATTTTACTATCAAAATAACTACAACTACTACTATCTCCCTTATTTATTTACTCCCGCCGACGCCTATGCTATTCAGCAGGCTTTCATGTTTATGCGCAACTATTAAAACAAACATCCTCATGGAAAATCAGACTTCAATCCCCACGGAAAATCAAACTTCAAATGGCTTATTGGTTTCATTTTCAGGACTCCTTAATTATACCGATAGTCAAGTTCAAAATTCGGGAATGGGGCAACTGTCTAATTCACAGACATTAGCCGATAACAACATTACTACAATGGTATATGACCATACTCAGACCGACGAAGCACTTCAGGCAACCATTGACTATCATGCCCAGCATCCTAACAATCCCATTGATGTCGCAGGGCATTCTATGGGAGCCGATTCAGCCATTCAGCTCACAAATCAATTGGGAGAACGTGAGATTCCAGTCAATCACCTGTTCACTATTTCACCTCCCCCTGAATCTATGACCTCTAACTTAACTAACCCAGAGGTAGAACATTACAACTTTTATACCTCTGGGCAGGATTACGGTCATTGGGGGTACGGTACGGATGACCCTATGCTCAACGGTGCACAGAACATAGAAGTGGGAGAGTCTCATACTAACATTGATAGTAACCAGTACGTCCATCAATTTATTGAGCAGACTGTTATCAACGATGCCAATCCGAATGAACCCGTAAATGATGTGCCAAAAGAAAATCCATCCGAACCCATCAATGACTACAAGTCATTGGAGTCTGACACTAAAACCACCGATTATTCAATGGACGCTTCTCCTGAAACCTACACCCACGTTTCAACCGACCACAATTCGGCAGGTAATGATTATCATTCAGAATGTGACAGTAGTATGTAAATGCAAATTCAATCAACTCACAAAATGGATACTGGAATCACCCCCTCGCTTCAATTAGTTACCCTTGGATTTACAAGACCTATCAAAGTGTTTAACGATGAAGATATGGTCAAGTTACCCTTATTAAGGGAGATTGTTATCAAAGCCACCAGACAAGGACAATTTGTTGATATGACACTCGGACGCCATGGCAACAAGTTATTTTGGTCCATTAGTTTGCCAATGAGTCAAAATATCCCCAATGAAATTTTGTCAGCCGCCGAGCTGAACAACTACCAAATCTGTGAACCTAAAATTAATACTACAAGATATTGTCTATCAAACCACAATCAACGCAATAGTCGCAATGCCGTTTCTTCTCTTTTTGAACTGCCATGGGAACAGTTAGTAAACGTTGCAAATGGTGATTTTCAAATCTGGATTACCTGTGGCGGACATTCATTTTATTACCAGAATATCACACCCGTAAGTATTACCGCCTCTCATCTCGGCGTGGCCGAACAACTGGCGCAGTGGTTGGGTGTCAAAACGTACGAGTATAACCCAGCTACAGTTTACTCACTTCCAACCCTCGACTTTCGTAATCAAGAAATAGGGTTTATTTTTCGCCCACCATTTATCTGTACAACCTTAGGATACATGCATTGGGCTACTACCCAACTAAAGGATATAATGGTATCTCTAAAACAATCCCCCCAATTTTTAATGAGAAACGGGGGTATTTTTGGTAGTCCAGGCGCTGGTAAAACCAAAACAGCCAAAAAAGTGCTAGAAACGATTGTACAACTGATAAAGACCTGCCTCATTGTGGATGTTAAATCAGAATACCAGGATTTGCAGCATCAAGGATTTGAAATTATTAGCGTGGGAAATAGTGGTATGCGTGATTTGAGAAAACTGAAATTTAATCCCTTCATACCAGCTATACAAACTCGTTTAGACACACATGTATTCTACTTGGCAGAATTGATCGCCTTTAGCTTATTCGGTGGAGGTGGCTCTTTGGTATCGTCTTATCTATATATGCTCTTGAAAGAGTTTTTTGCTTTCTCATTATCCAATTCTACAACTGAAAAACTGAGAGCCAAGGTTGAGGGCAACCACTACCTCCCGAATCTTTTTCAATCCAAAGGAATTGAACTTCGTAAACGCTTTTCTGAAGGTACTCTCCAAGGGCTTACTCCCGACCGACTTATCAAGTTTTGGCAGATTAATAAAGATACATTCGCCAAAAAAATATTTAACCAAGGGCAAGGCCGTGGGAAAGAAGATGTGTTAGATGTTATATCCGCTCGACTCAATATTCTCGAAACCAGTTTCCTGCAATTTTTTGATTACCAAAGTACCCAAGGCATCGAAATGCTCGAAGATCGTAAGATTGTTCTACAATTGGGCGGTGCCAACGACGCTGAAATAAAAGGTTTAATGTCCATTGTCAGCCTCTTTTTTGTGAATCATTTGCTCAGCCAACCCGATTCTGATGGGCAACTGAAAGGGTTACTCGTGATAGAAGAAGCACACGTTATTGCCGAACGTTCTACGAATAATAATGGCGAGTTCAGGTCAGGCTCGCAAGTCATCGGCGAAGCACTGGCGAGGGGACTTTCAGAACTCCGAAGCCGAGGTATTGGTTTTCTCATCATTGATCAAAGCCCTCATCGCCTATTGCCAGAGGTCATTGCCAACACTGCTATCCAAATCGTTCATAATCTCCAATTCACAGCCGACCAACAGTTAATAGGCCAGTCAATGGGCGTGGAACCACAACGACTAAGCACCCTCAGTGTGGGGGAGGCCATGGTCAAAATAGCGGGCGAAAGCCCCTTTAGCCAACGAATCCGTTTGTGAGATTTTTAGTTTCTAGAAACAGTGAGATGCTTTTTCTCACTGTTTTTTTCTTTCCCATTTCTCAATTGACCTTAGCAAATCGTATTGTATTTAAAATCGTTCATTCAAACTTAAACATCTAAACATCATGTCACTACTCGCCAGCCTTGGAGCCGCCTTTGGCCTTTACAAAAACGGCCAGCAAATCATGGAAACGGCTAAAGACATAGTAAGTCCTCTTTTGCCAGAAACTACCCCTGAAACAACTGCGCCTGCCAGTACAGCTCAGCAGCCGTCTAAGTCGAACCCCTTAGCTGATTTTGAAGGATTAGATCATTATAATGATGGCTATCAATTAGGGTACTCTACCCAAGATGCCACACGTTTTGATTCGGGTCTTCGTAAGAAAAGAAGCATTTTTCAACACATAAATTCAATGGAGATTGAAACACTGAAAGAGCAAAGAGCAAAAATTCGTGAGCAGCAACGTAAGCAGGCAGGGACAGTCAATTTCAATCCCGAATTCTTCGAGGAGCAACTAAGAGAAATTGATCGAAAAATTGAAATGCATAGTGAAGAAATCGCCAAAAGTGAATTAAACGAAGGCCGCTTCAAGCATGTGTACGCCTCATTCAACGATGGCTTTATGCAAGGCCTCGGAGATTTCAATGATGAAAATTCGTTCTTTAACCGTGGGTGATAGTCTTGCTTCTGACACTTGCACTCACCCAGCAGCATAATAAGTGTCAGAAGCAAAAATTTCCAAAAATGAAACATTATCAAAAATTTACTACTATGAACACAGCATTTTTTAAGTTTTGTTGCACAATCACAGGCGATAATCCCCTGTTGATTAATTCGTCTGACCTCAAGTCAAGAAAAAAAATTATTGCCCTTGCGATGGCTCTTTTTATACCCGCTATCATTTGGGGTGGGATTGGTTTTGGATTAGCCTACAAAATTTATAACCTTTCTCATTTTCCCTCAGTGGGTATTGGTTTACTATTCTCGGCGTTTATATTCTTGTTAGATAAAATTATTCTTCTTTTATCTAACACGTGGAAAATAAACACTTTACGGCTCATTGTAGGGGTGATTATGTCAATAATCGGTGCAACATTAGTGGACACCGTCCTTTTTGAAAAAGATATTGACCAGGTGGTGTCAAAGTATAAAAAACAACATGTTGATTCCCTCGTCGTCAATGATAGCAAGCCCCTGTTGATGCAAATTGAGCAACAAAAGCATTTGGTAGAAAAAGCATATAACGATTGGAAAAACAAATTACAGGAATACCAGCTTGAGATTACGGGTAAGTTAAGCGGAAAGGCCAATCCAGGTCCAATTGCCCAAGCCATATTGGAGAGAGCCAAGGAACTGGAGTCATACTACCTTACGGAACGTCAAAAACTTGATAGCCTTGAAAAACAACTTGCTGAATCAACTCAAGTCCTGAAACAAAATGCTGAAAAGGGGTATGATGAGAAAGCCTTATTGACTCGAATTAAAGCACTCCATGAACTTGTATTTAGTAATGTTTACATCGCTTTTTTCTACCTATTTTTCTTTACGCTCCTTTTAATTTTGGAATTGCTTGTCATTATCATAAAGATTACCTCTGAGAAAACACTTTATGAGAAAGAACAGGAAACCTATCTTGAGATTATGCAAAAAAGAAACCAAATGAGATTAATCAAGTAAAAGGTTATATTCCTGCTCTGCAATTTTACAAGTGTTAGTTTGAATCCTTTTCAGCAGCATATCCATACCCAGCTTACAGGCTTGTTATAACTGATTAAAAAACGCATCTTTGTGTTAACTTGACAATAATGACTATGAACACCGAGGAAGAAATTCGTGCGTTCGTGATGGGTTATATGGATATAGAGCAAAGAGTTGATTTCGAGAAACGCCTAATGAATGACAAAGTACTTAGATTAGAAGTTATGTCGCTTAGACGGCAGCAAATCAAGGATGCTCAGAGTCAATTGCAAAAAATAAAACAAAGCTTTGGCATCAAAAACCCTGAATGACAAAAAAGAGGCATCGTTGCCTCTTTTTGCTATTTTTACACTCTTAACCTCATTTCTTTCCAGTTATGAAACTAATGATTGGCTTTGCTACGCAACAACTTCAAATCATTTACATCCCTTTTGAAAAGTATGAGTGCGACTACCTTCTCTTGATTGAAACCCCGTTTGCAGTAGAAAAAAGGTGGTCCGAAGGTCTAAAAAACCTACTTGGAGAGCGCAAATATGTACAGTTGATGCTTTCCCCAAAACAAGAAAACGACATCTCAGAAATTGGCAATGCAATTGACCTAAAAATAGGGGTTTTGAAAGATATATTTCCCATTTCTGAAATCTACTTTAATATCGGTGGAGGACAAAAGATACATACCATTGCCTTGTGGGAGTCCTTTAAAATGCAGAATAATAGTACAATTAATACATGGGCTGTATATGCCGATCAAACTTCCAAGAAAATTGAAAAGTGGTCTATTAATAACCCTAAAAAAGCAATACATGATGAATTATCACTTCCAAGCTTAAAATTGGCCGATATGTTATGCCTTTATGGAAAAAAGGTAATACTATCAGAAAAATATACCAATGACTCCGTTTTTATGAAAGAAGAACACTTGGCAATGTGGGAAGATAATGATTTTAGGAAATTTGTGCTTTTATTAAAAGAGAATAACAAAAACAAAGAACAATTAGATGCTTTTCAAAACAAAGAACAATTAGATGCTTTTCAAAATAAAGAACAATTTGTTGAAATATTGATAGAATACGGAAAAGGTGACAAATATGGACTTGGGAAATTTTTTGAGAAGTTAGTCCAACAAAAATTTCACCAAATGATTACCGCATCAAGTCAAGAGAATTTTATTACTCAAGCCTTTGTCAATCTTGATCTTAGCAATTCTGTTGTAAATGATAAAAATAAAGAAGCTGAATATGATATCGTCTTTTGTACGGAGGATGTAAGAATGTATGTTATTGATGCGAAAACGTATAAATTCGAAAAAAAAGAAAATGATGCCCGACTTCATATCCTACGGCAAGCGAATGGAGTTTATGCGAAGTTTATAGTTGTGTTACCTTATTTCACCCAACCTGAATTATTTGATTTTATGGGAGACG